>CAJBVU010000357.1 GCA_903959115.1 uncultured Bacteroidota bacterium | reverse complement strand
GCAATGGCTAACTCAAAATTGTTTCCCGCTGCCGTAAACGCGATAGCTGTGGCCTTGTCATAGCTTCCGCCCATCCTCTTACTCAATCCAAACCCCAGCAAGAACATCACAGCAAAGTAGATCATCATGGGTATGGCCACCAATAGAACATCGCCCGGCAATTGAACAATTTGATCACCCTTTAACGCAAACATCAAAACAATCGTAGCCAGCAAAGCAATCAACGTCATTTTGGAAACCCGAGGAATAAATATCTCGTTATACCAAGAAGCTCCCTTCCATTTCACGCCCAAAACCCGAGAGAGAAAACCCGCGATAAAAGGAATTCCCAAATAGATAAAAACACTTTGTGCAATTTCGCCCATCGACACATCTACGATAGCCCCTTGATAACCGAGCATCGGAGGCAAAACCGTAATAAACAGCCATGCATAAAAACTATATGCAAATACCTGAAATAGGGAATTCAAAGCCACCAAACCCGCACCATATTCCTTATTCCCTTCGGCCAAATCGTTCCACACCAAAACCATCGCAATGCAGCGAGCTAGACCAATAAGTATCAAACCCACCATATAATCCGGGTGATTGGGTAGGAAAATTAAGGCCAAAGCAAACATCAAAATAGGACCCACAATCCAATTCAAAACCAGACTCACGCCCAAGGTTTTCTTATCACGAAACACCATCGGGAGCAGCGAATAATCGACTTTCGCCAAAGGAGGATACATCATCAATATCAATCCAATCGCCAAGGGGATGTTGGTTGTACCCACACTCATCGACTCAATTCCATCGGCAAAGGCAGGCTGAAAATAGCCCATTGCAACGCCCAAACCCATGGCCAAAAAAATCCAAAGGGTTAGATATCGATCCAAGAACGATAGTTTTTTCATTGTTCGATGCGCTTTATTTACCCGATGACATTTTCGCTTCCTTCATCACCCACAACATTTCCGTTGCAATCTGAAGACAACGAGCATCGTAGGTTGCCGCCTCATCTGATTTACCATCTGATATCTTTGGGTCGATGTAGGGAATAGCCACCCTAAAATTGGCCCCCGTAACCACCGGACAAGCCGCATCGGCGCTGGAACACGTCATTACCGCACCAAATCCCGTTGAAGGATTGTATGGATGGGAAATGACTTTGGAAAAACAGAAAACGGGCTTCGCCTTACGACCAAATGTCACCATCATCACTTTATTATTCAAGTTGATTGCATCGATCGTTTTAAGTTTCGCATCCGAAGGATCCAAGCGCTGCAAATTGATAGGATCTGGAATATGCTCCAATACACAACCAGTCCTTTCCAACGCAGCAATAGCTCTGGGATTAAATGCCGTGGCTTCAGTTCCGGCAGAATAGGTTTTGACGCCATCGATGCCCACGTGATTCGCTGCGGCGGCGGCCCAAATCTGACCCAAATGCGAACGACGACTATTGTGGGTACAGATAAACATCAATTCACAATGCTGACTGTCTTTTAAAGATTTAACGATGTATTTGCTAAGGGCGGCCAATTCATCTTTGCGATCCGCAGGGATGTTAACTAGATTAGAATCCACCTTTGCCCAATAAGCATCCGTTACCCCAACCTGGGCCGATCCGGAATTTGTTGTCAAAATATTCATAATGATCAATTGTAAGATGATTGCGATTTTTTTCATGTCTCTGATTTAATTAAGCTGATTCCTATAAAAATGCTCAGATTTTTTGTTTGATTTAAACGGCGCAAGCAGTTTCATCGGGTGGTGTTTGATAGAAAAAGTCGACAAGCAACGTGCGAAACTCTTTCCATTTGGCCTCATCGATGCAATAATTGACTTGCTTTCCCATCACACGACCTTTGATTAGGCCAATATTTTTAAGTTCTTTGAGGTGCTGTGTAACGGTGGGTTGCGCAAGTCCCCAATCTTTCACTAGCTCACTGTTCACGCACTTTCCAACGTCGATGATATGCTGCAAAATGGCGATGCGAGCCGGATGCGCAAGCACGCGAGCAATCTCAGCCAAGGCATTTTCTCTGTCTTCAAACAACTCATTCTTACTAAGTCCCATATTGCAATATTACTATAATAAATTTAATTTATCAAGTTCAGCGATATGGTGATAAAAAGCGAAAGGGAGAGCCATGGCCCTCCCTTTCGCTAGAAATATGAAAATAAATATGAACTTAACTCTTAGTGAGCCACTGTAAAGCGGTAAGCACTTTTCGCACCGTTCGATACAACTGTTAAGATATACAAACCGTTGTTCAAATCGGACACAGGAACAGCAATTGCATTGCCACCAGCAACCAAAGACTTCGAGCCCATAGCAGCAACTACTTTGCCAGACATGTCACAAATTGATACCATTACTTCGGTTGCCGACACAGTAAACAATTCAACATTTACAACGTCAACCGCAGGCACTGGATAAGCATTGGTCATAACCACATCGCCCAATGTATTTACTGAGCTAAACTTGCCCAACTTGGTAAAAATCGCGGCATCATAATTAGCTAAGGTATTGATTTTTGAAGACGCTACAGGACGGAAATCAGGAGTTGTCGCATTCTTAGGATCAACCAAGATCGCACCGGTCGCATAATTCGCATCGTCGATTTTGTTGGCATTTTTTGCATCACGCAACCAACCATCCATCGCAGCAGGGGTATTCTTGCTATCTACTTCAGCCAAGCCAGTATTAGTAACACCCGCAGCAGATGCAGCAGAAGTATTTGCAATAAAGTTGTTCCTCAAAACATTAGAAGTTTCACTGAACGCACCAGATTTCACACCAGAAGCAGTCAACACACTGTCACCATCAAACATGATAAAGTTTCTGTAACCCATGAACACAGAATTCACAATGCTCAAACGACTGTTTCTGCGGATACGAGCACCTCTACGGAATGCACCTTTTTGTGTTGCAGTTAAATCATTGTAAGTTTTATCCAATGGAATTGGACCTACACAAGTAATGTTAGAGAACAAGGCTGATGTCAAAGGCAATTTACCTGAACCTGCAGCGTCGTTATCGCTTTCGAATGTCTCAGAAGTTGAAGCACCAGAAGTCGCATTCCAACTCAAATCAAAATAAGCTGTATCTCTAACGGCGATACCAAATTGAACCGCACCGCGGAATCCAAAATCTGTATCAAAATCGTCGTCAGTTGTCTTGTATGCAATCACCTTCTTACAATTCACTGTACCACCAAACCACTCAAAAGCATCGTCGTTACCGAAAGAACATTGTACACCTTCGATTTCCGTTTTACTTCCAACAGAACCCATGGTCAAGGAGTTCACCTCTTTGTTGGGTTCAAAAGCCAAACCAGCAAATTCGATACGAACATATTTCACAACACCGCTATTATCGGCATCATCCGTTCCACCAAATTTACCCAAAGTGTTGTCAACTGCTACGTTGTTAAAGCCTTCCAACTGAACGTCCAAACCTTGGTTATTCACAGCCTTACCACACAATACCAATCCACCCCAATCGCCACGATCCCTTGAACCAACAGCTTTGTTGGATGTCATTACAACTGGATTGGTGGATGTACCATTCACTTCAATCATACCACCGCGCTCAACAGTAATCAAGGCATATAACTTAGGAGTTGCAGTTAAATCTGCAGCACCACGAATTACAGTACCAGCCGGGATTATCAATTTACCACCAGATCGAACGACGCACGTGCTGGTCAACAAATACACCTTCGATGCATCCAACGTCACCGTACTTGTGATATTTTTGATGCCAGACGCATCGTTCAATGTGGTGGTTTCGGTTGCTACACCGTAAGAAACTTGTTTGGGGTTCCACTCTGCCCATCCTTTGGTCCAATCTTGACTTGCATCGCTGCTCAAAGCACCAGCATAGTTAACCATTTGGATGAATTGACCGTTCAATTGGCTGGCCAAGGCTACAGCAACTGACAAAAACGTAATTTTTTTCATAGTTTTATTATTCATTACAAAATTGATCCCAAACACTTACGCCAAATTCACCAAATGGTTAAACAATTATTAAGATTGTATTTTTAAATTAACAAAGGGGTAACAAACAAATGTCACCCCTTCAATAAGCCCCACACTTGTGAGACCAAAAAATATCAATTCTTAAAATTTGAAACTATAGGTAACTGTGACTTGTCTGCCGTTTGTAAAACTGAATAATGTATTGTCGCCGTTCTTATCCGCATCGGTCCAAGCCTTGGCATCATATTTACCATTGTTATTTAAATCCTGAAAGAAAACCGTTTTCTGAGCCAACAAATCACCCAATGTGAGTTTAACTGTACCCAATTTTCCATCTTTCCCCATTTCCTTGCCAAACTGCAAATCCCAAATGCTACGTCCAAATTCATAAATGTCCGCACCAAAAGGCTGAATGGCCTGAGCCACACCAATGTATGCGATACGCTGTCCAATCTTATTGAAACTGGTATTAATCTGCCATCCTTTGTGTTCGTAGAATAAACTCGCGTTCACCACGTAAGGACTCTGGCCCTGCAATGGACGATTTGCCACACTGCTCGAAGCTCCGGTAAAAGCCACCGCTGAACGAATCAACGCAAAGTTTCCGTAGAAGGTTAAATCACGCAACCACTTTGATCCGCGATTCAACGAACCCAAGTTCTTACGCATTTCAACCTCCGTACCTACGTTGGTAGCCCTAGATTCATTGCCATAAGTGAACGTACGAATTAACGCTTGAGAAACATCCAAACTGATTTCAATGGGATTCAATATCTCTTTGTAGAAAGCACCCACGCTAATCATATCTTGCTTATTAGTAAACACCTCCCAACGCAAATCCGCATTGTTAATGAAAGCCCTGCGCAAATTCACGTTCCCCAAAACCTCAGAATTGATACTGAAATTATAGAACGCAAAAGGAGCCATCTCCCTCAACTCGGGGCGATTCACTGTGCGATAATAGGCCGCACGCAAATTGCTGCGCTCGGTCAAAGGGGCAATCACGTTCAGCGATGGCAACCAATCAATATTCACACCCAAATCACTCATCACCTTACCCGCTTGTCTGAAATAATTATTGTTCAAACTCTGGGTAAAACGCTCTACACGAACACCATAAATTAACTTCAAATAATTCACCTTCTTGCCAGTTTTGAACAATGGCAAATGATTTTCTGTCATCACATAACCCGCTGCCAAAGAACTCCTTCCCTCATACAAATCCTTATCAACCGCAGTTTTTTCAATCAAATAAATGTTCGACGCCGATATCGCTGAAGCACCCAAATCCTGCTCTGGCAAAGCACTGCTAGGCTTAAATCCACCCACAGGTGCATACACGAATTGTCTGCTCTGAAAGTCTCTCACACGATTCTGCGCAAATACTCCTGTTTTAAATACATGATGCGTTTTACCCAAATCTGCATTGTAGCTGTAATCTGTGCTCGCCGACACGTTGGTTTCATTCATGTAACTAAAGAAACGACCCGTACCCGCATTGAAAAATGCATTCAATACCAACTGCCTATTCGCAATATCGCCTTCTGGCAACGCATAATTCGCAATCCTGAAATCAGGCACCGCCCTGTAAGTATTTCCATAATTCAACACCCAAGTCAACTTGCTCTTGTCCTTACCAAAACTGTGCAACCCATTCACCTGACTGCTTATCAAACGATTAAAGTTCACCTGATTCGAGAACCCCTCACTGTACATACCATTGTCGGCATCCGTTAACCCCGAGCGCAAAGTTGAACCCGCATCGTATGTCAAACTCAACAAATTCCTAAAATCAATCCGGTTCTTTTTATTCAACTTCACACTCAAATTTACCACGCCACCATTTTGCACGTTGGTGGTCAAAATCTCGTCATTGAAATCCTTATATGTGTAGTTGGTACTGTAATCTTTCGACACAATATTTCCTTCGCTTCTTCTTGGTGATATCGCATAATTCCAACTCACCAGCAATCCTGCTTCCTTCTTACCCAACTTAAATGGCATACCCAAAGAATAAGAAAATCTAGGCGCAGGCATAACATTCACCTTCTTCAAACTCCAATCATTGTTGAACTTCAAGGTCTCACGGGCATTCAACTCCGGATCTTTCGAAGTAGTATGCGGTTCAAAACCCATCTTTGGATCCAATACAGGAATATTACGCTTGGCCGATGGCAAACCCAAATATTCACTACCCTCCAAACCAAAAGCATCCATCGTATTAAAGGTGGTTATGCTGTTATACTGAAAACCTATTGATGCAGTTTGAATAAATTTCTCAGGTACACTCTTGGTGTTGATCTGTATGATTCCACCTCCAAAATCACCAATCATATCCGGCGTAGCACTCTTTACAACCACAATATTGTCTAACAATGCCGCTGGAATCACATCAAACGAAAACGCTTTGCGATCGCTCTCTGTACTTGGCAATGGCGCACCATTCAGATAACCCGCATTGTAACGATCAAACATACCGCGAATGTTGGCGAATTTACCTTCAGAAATAGTAGCACCTGGAATGCGCTTAATGGCATCCGATGTCGTTCTGATGGTTGTCTTCGCAAAATCCTCCGCACTAATGGCCTCAACCATTCCAGACGATAACTGCTTCGTTTGAATGGCAGCAGCCACAGTATTTTCCTTGGGCTTCTTCCGCTTCACAATCTCCACACCCTCCATTCGCGAAATTGTAGACATCACGGGATTCAAGAAAAATTCCTTGTCTAACTCAATCATCACAGAATCCTCAAGAACATCGTACCCGTCTGCTTCAACAAATACCTTTCTAGCACCAACCGGCACCGCGAAAGAAAACTTGCCTTCTACATCAGTAACACCAGAGTCTTGAGATCCTGTCACAAACAGCTTGGCACCTACGAGCACCCTCCCTGTCTCCGACATCACTTTACCAACCAATAAACCTTTTCCAGTTTGCGCAGAAACAGTACAAAACCCTGCTGCGATAAAAATCAAAACAATTGCTTTACGTATGGAATTTACCATACCGCAAAATTCATGAATCAGTGTTACCCCAAAATTAAGAGAACTTTACGATAGGTTAACTTTCCGTTAACATTTGCTACGCATTGGACACCCAAATCAACAATTGCGAAACAAATCATCAACCCAAAAGCCATCGCAACAAGCCCAATCCTTTGTATGGAGGATACTTGATCGGCACATTAAACCACAGCGGCGAGCGCATCACAGATTTCTTATGACTAAATACCTCAAACGTGTGCTTTCCACGATAACTACCATATCCACTTCCTCCAACGCCACCAAAAGGCAAATGCTGGTTGGCCACATGAACCAAAGTATCGTTGATGCTCACCCCACCTGAACTGGTCTTAGCTAGAACCTTTTCCGCCCCAGCATCGCTGCCAAAAAAGTATAAGGCCAACGGTTTTTCATGCGCATTGACATCTCCAATCACCTCATCGAGGGTTTCATAAGTCCGCAAAGGCAAAATCGGACCAAAAACCTCCTCACACATCACCGGAGAACTCCATCCATCCACCGCCACCAATGTCGGCTCGATATACTTCTTATCACGATCTACTCCACCGCCAAAAACCACCTCTGCCCCTTTCAAATAAGCACTTACCCGATCGAACGAACGTTCATTAACCATTCTTCCAAAATCCGGACTTTGCGCGATATCGCTGCCATACATCTGCTCTAGCGCCATCTTGGCCGCATCAATAAAAGCCTGCTTTTCGCTATGATGCACCCAAACATAGTCTGGCGCGATACAAGTTTGACCTGCATTTACTGTTTTCCCCCAAATCACACGCTTGGCCGCAGCCTGCATATTGCAACCCTTTTCTATAATGGCAGGACTCTTCCCACCCAATTCTAAGGTCACCGGAATCAGTTTCTCCGCAGCCGCCTTCGCTACAATTTTACCCAAAAACGGTCCGCCCGTAAAAAAGATATAATCCCACTGCTGCTGCAACAACCACTGATTCTCGTCTATGCTGCCTTGCGCCACAAATACCTCTTCGTTTGTAAACGCCTCAGAAACAACTTTTCCAATCACCTTAGCCACATTGGGCACCTCCGGCGAAGGCCTCAAAATCGCTCTATTCCCAGCCGATAGCGCTCCAATCAATGGATTCATTAACAACTGAAACGGATAATTCCATGGCGCCATGATCAACACCTGACCAAAAGGCTCTGGAACTACCTTACTGCTCGACGGCAACAAAAAATAAGGGGTAGTGATTCGACGATGGGCCGACCAATGTTTCACATGTTTGATATGATAATCAATTTCCTGGTAGGTAACGCCCACTTCAGTTAAAAAACCCTCGTAATTCGATTTACCCAAATCCTTTTTCAAAGCCTCCAAAAGTTCCGCCTCATATTTGGCGATGCTTTTTCGCAACCGCTTCAACTGGGCGATTCGCTCTGTAGGCGATGCAAATTCACGCTGATTGCTCAATGTGCGTTGCTGCTGATACGCTTCTTGTATCTCTGAAATAGGGGTAAATCGCAAAGTCATAATCGTAAAACAAATATGAGGATAATTTAGTTCAAACCTTCAGCGCGTGCAACTTATGTCGTTTAAACCGCAGCAAATCAGAATCAATCTTTTTTGGCGCGCAACATGTGTCGCTTATACGGAGGACCATCCAACTTCTCAACCCCAAACCCAACTTCCTTTAATGCCCGTTTCACATCGCCCGAAGCCGAGTAAGTCACAAAAATACCACCCTGTTGCATCGCATTAAAAATGGGTTGAAACAATTCCGCACCCCACACGCCGTCCTGTTTTTTGGGTCCAAAAGCATCCCAAAACACCATATCTATCTCATCTGGAATCTCCGCGTCTCGAATGTCGGATTTGTGTTTAAAAATCTCAAACCCACCAAGTCCTAAGGGAATCTCTATCCATTGCTCCCAAGGCGAAGAATGCATTGCATCGCTGCGCCGCGATACATCTTGAGAAACTAGGTCATCCACTTCACTAAGGATTTTCGGCCCCCAATATTCCTTCATCAAATCAGGCCCCAAGGGGAATTTCTCTACCGAATAATATCGCATTTTACAATCATTGGCCACACACCAATCCATCGCCAACATCGCATTAGTACCGGTACCCAAACCCATCTCAAATACGGTAACCGCTTTGGCTTTGGGATGCGCTGCTCTCCAAAAATCTAATCCTTTCTCAATATAAACATGGCGGGATTCCGTAACAGCCCCATGGGTGGAGTGATACGTCTCATCCAAACCCGGCAAATACAAGGTCCTACTCCCGTCATCGGTTTCAACCACCCGTATTTCAGTGGTTTCTTCGCGCATCATTCTACAAAAGTACGATGGCGAATCAAACTATTATTGCACTCGAGTCCAAACACCCGTGCGACCGAGCATCGAGATGCCAACATATCCGCGGACATTCAAATTATTCCCCGACAATGTCATAATGCAACTATAGGTTTTTCCATTTTTTGGATCGTAAATGGTACCGTCTTCCCATTCTTTATCGTCCGCATCGTACACGAAATTCTTTAAAATCTGCAACCCCAACAAAGGAACCGAATGCTTCTTGGGATCTGGATTCAAATCATCAACTTTGGGTTTGCCGTTTTTCATTGGCTCCTTCAACCAAACAATTTTGCCGTAAAACTTACCCGCAAAACTGCCGTTCGTGGCCTTAAAAATCTGTATGTGCGAGGTTCCCTCTTGATTCAACCACTTCCCAACAATCGCTTCACCCTCACCACTTTTGGTGCTTACCGATGCCGCTCCGAAGAAGCTTGTAACGGCCAATACTGATGCTAGTAAAAATGTTTTCATCTTATTTCGTTTGCAACAAAACTATGGATTTTATCCATAAGTACAAATTTCAACCAGATTTCTTGCATCGATCACTGCAATATTTCACCGATTCCCAATCCCGCTCCCACTTTTTTCGCCATACGAAGGGCCGACCGCAAGTCACACACACCTTGCTCGGCAAATGCTGCTTCTTTACCCCCTTCAAGGTTTCTTCCCCTTTCCTTTTTTCTTTTCGATGGGTGATTTCGGCGTTTCCGATGTTTTGGGAGCCTTCGGCGATGTCGGTGCTTTCGGTACTTTCGGCGATTTCGGTGCTTTCGGTGCTTTCGCCTTGGCAGGCCTGCTGTGCTTTGTCAATACCCTCACCTTCTCCTCCTTCGCAAACTCCGACTTCCGCATCTCGTATATCCGCGACACCATCGCTATCTTCTTGCCCTGCAACGCCACCACCGGCATTGGATAATCCTCGCCCAAGGTCACACCATATAACACCCGCTCCATCTCCGTCATCGTCCATGGTTGATGAATCAAATGATTCGGCAGCCCCGCTATCTCAGGCACCCACTTGCGCACAAAGTCACCCTCCGTGTCGTGCTCCAACCCATTCTTTACTGGATTATACACCCTTACCGTATTCGCCCCCGTTGTGCCCGCTTGCATCTGAAACTGCGTGTAGTGAATCCCCGGCTCGTAATCCAAAAAATACTGCGCCAAATGATACACCCCCAACCGCCAATCAATGTCCAAATGATGCGTCAAAAAACTCACCAACATCGCCCGCATCCGAAAATTGATCCACCCCGTAGCCGACAATGCCCGCATGTTCGCATCCACCAAGGGATACCCCGTCTTACCCTCCTTCCAAGCCTTCAACAACAGCGCATCGTTCGCTGCCCCCAAATCCTCAAAGGCCCTGTTCACCGCCCGATATTCATACGTACACTCCTGCTCAAACTTCTGTACGAAGTGATCATGCCACTTGATGCGCGACAAAAATGCCGTTATCGCCCGACCGTTTTTTTGCTCCTTACTAAGCGATTTCGAGGCCTGATAAATTTGCTTAATCGACAAATTACCCCAAGCGATGTAAACCGATAATCGACTACACGACTCCCTACTCTGCAAGGGTTTTGAAATATGGTAATGGTAAGATTTATGTCGCTCCAACAAAAACCCCTGCAAGTATCGCCAAGCCAAAGATTCACCGCCCATTTGCATGCCTTCAGATGCTGCAGTAAACCGCAAAAACGCATCTTCCGGGATGGCAAAATCATTAATCAAATCGCCTTGCAACGCTTCCAGCAACGACCCCAACTCCTCAGGATACAACTGTTTCCGATACGTATTCTCTATCAGAGGTTCTGACATCGTTACAAACCACCGCTTGTCCCAATCCACCCGGTCCTTGATACCCCGCAACACCCCGTTGCGCTGAAACTCCTGCCACACCACACCCTTTTCTTTTAGCAACTGAGCGATGGCCTTGTCGCGCTGAAACGTCTTCTCAATCCCCGATTCCCGGTACGACAGCACCCGCTGCACATCAAAAGCCTCCATCAACGACGAAAAAACCGCTTCGGCCTCACCCCAAAACACATCCACCTGTCGGGCTATTCCTTTTGCCTCAATGTCCGATCGAAGAACCCCTGTAATTTGACTTGCCTTAATTTCCCCTTGAGCCCCAGGATCCAGCGTCAGCCGCCGCAATGTTCTATTCAAGTCCTGAATCGACTGCCACTGAAACCGCAGATGTCTGTTCGAACAATCCGGATGCGCCACCAAGCTCGGCTCAAAAATGAAGATCACCCT
>CAJBVU010000356.1 GCA_903959115.1 uncultured Bacteroidota bacterium | reverse complement strand
GGATGGCACATTGAATGTAGTGCGATGAGTGCGAGGTATTTGGGTGATCATTTCGATATTCACGGTGGTGGGATGGACTTGTTATTTCCTCATCACGAGTGTGAAATAGCGCAAAGTACGGCTGCCCACAATCACAACCCCGCGAAATATTGGATTCATCACAACATGATTACCATCAATGGTCAGAAAATGGCCAAAAGTTTGGGCAATGGCATCATGGTGGAGCAGTTGTTTACGGGTGATCATCCGCTGTTGGCGCAGGCTTTCGGGCCGATGACTTTGCGTTTTTTTGTTTTGCAAGCGCATTACCGCGGTACTTTGGATTTTAGCAACGACGCATTGTTGGCGGCTCAAAAGGGTTGGCAAAGAATGCAATCGGCTTTCAAGTTGGTTGATGGATTACCTACTGTTGATTCGGGTGCAACTTGTGTTGTTGATGATTTGCTTGCAGGTATCAAAGACAGTTTGAATGAGGACTTAAATACACCTCAAGTGATTGCCCATTTGTTTGAGTTGGCCCGAAGGATCAATGTGGTGAACGATGGCAAGGATAGTATCACCGAAGCAACCAAACTGACAATCAAATCGATCATTCATGATTATTGTGAAGGTGTATTGGGCATGATGGCCGAAGATGGTGCTGATAATTCTGGACTGGAGGATGCGATGTCGATCCTATTGGAACTGAGGGGTAAGGCAAAAACAGATAAAAACTGGGCCTTGAGTGATCAGATTCGGGATGCGTTGAAAGACAAAGGATTTGAAATCAAAGACGGAAAAGAGGGAACGACTTGGAATAAAATTTAATTCAAGTGATTTTATAATAACTAATTATGCCGGGCCACTTCACCTTTTACTGCAATAAAATTGAAAATGGATTGGCGTTTTTCGACGAGGTAGAAGCCAAGCACGCCATTCAGGTACTTAGATATTCTGTTGGAGATGAAGTTCATTGCACCAATGGCCTCGGCTTGCACATGCGTGGAGTAATTGAAAGTGCAAACAAGACCGGATTTCAAGCCAGAATCACAGAATCGATAGCGGTGGAGAGACCGGCGGAACTTCACCTATTGATGGCCATCTTAAAGGCGGGTGATAGAATGGAATGGGCCTGTGAGAAAATTACCGAGCTCGGTGCAACGAGTCTTACACTGTTTCAGAGCGATCATGGTGAGCGCGGTAAGGTCAATATTGAGCGAATGAAGAAAGTAGCTTTATCGGCGATGAAGCAAAGTCACGGTGCCTGGCTGCCGAATATTGAAGTCCGTACTTTTAAAGAAACGGTGGAATTATTCGACACTTTGGATTCTAAATATATTGCCTACTGCGGGGATAGCGAAAAGTCTGATATGACCTCATTGCGTTTGCCTAGTGCCATAATGATTGGTCCAGAGGGCGATTTTTCTGTCAAAGAGATGGAGATGGCTCAGCGTTTGGGTTGGAAGTCGTTGGATTTAGGCAAGCAAATTCTTCGCACCGAAACTGCCGTTGTTGCGGTAGCGGCGGCCTTGCGATTGCGTTAATTGTGGGTAATTCTCAGTGTTTTGGTGGACTTTGAAGGTGGCTGATTTCCATGAATTGGGTATCTTTGTTTTGTGAATGTTTTACTTTTAGGATCCGGTGGACGTGAGCATGCTTTTGCCATGAAAGTGTGCGAAAGTGATAGGCTCAATCGTTTATTTATTGCACCAGGAAATGCGGGGACGGCCCAATTTGGGACTAATGTTGCGTTGAATCCAACGGATGTTTCACAAGTGTATGGCTTTTGCAAAGAAAATCAGATCGACCTAATTATTCCGGGCAATGAGGATCCCTTGGTTGCAGGAATTACGGATTATATTGAAACCCAGGCTGTTGCTGATGGGTTAAAAATGATAGTGGCTGGACCAAGCACATGGTGCGCGCAATTGGAAGGGTCGAAAGATTTTTCTAAGGCCTTCATGGGCCGACATGATATTCCAACGGCGAGGTATCAGTCGTTTCAGTTGACAGAGTTAGATGCGGCGGCAGAATTCATGAAAACGTTGGAGCCACCGTATGTTTTGAAAGCGGATGGTTTGGCAGCGGGCAAGGGCGTGATAATTACATCATCGTTTGAAGAAGCTTGTGAAACCCTCAAGGAAATGACGGATGGCAGCAAGTTTGGCAAGGCGGGTGAAGTTGTTGTAATTGAGGAGTTTTTAAAGGGCATAGAATTGAGTGTTTTTGGTGTGAGCGATGGAAAAGACTGGAAGGTTTTGGCATCGGCGAAGGACTATAAGCGCATATTTGACAACGACGAGGGACCCAATACGGGGGGTATGGGTGCGATTTCTCCGGTACCGTTTGCGGACGAGGCATTTATGAAAAAGGTTGTCGATAGGATTCTTAAGCCAACCTACGATGGATTGGTTTCGGAAGGACATCCATACAAAGGATTTTTATTTGTAGGACTAATGAATGTGGGTGGTGAGCCGTTTGTGATTGAATACAATGTGAGAATGGGCGATCCTGAAACGGAGGCGATTTTTCCAAGGTTGAAGACATCAATGTTGGATTTGTTGGAAGCGATTGCGGATGAAAAGTTGAATCAAATTGAAATTGAATTGGACGATAGAACAGCGGCGACGATTTTTTTGGTTTCCGGCGGTTATCCAGGAGATATAGAAAAGGGAAAGGCCATTGTGTTGCCAAGTAATTTAGGTCAGGATCAATGGTTATTCCAGGCAGGGACCAAACTCGTGGGCGAGGAAATCCAAACCAACGGGGGAAGGGTAATTGCGGTTACCTCTTTGGGTGCAGATATTCCTTCGGCATTGGATCGTTCAAGAGAATTGGCCGATGAAGTTCACTTTGTAGGCAAATTTCATCGAACCGATATCGGGATGGATTTGATGCGGTTACTATCGTAAATGATCAATAATAAAAACCATATGTCGCACGATAATTACAATCCTTTCGATCCTTTGACAAAAGCACGAATGAAAACACCCATGCAGTTATTCATTAGCTATTTTTTGCGGGGCTTGTTAGTTGTCCTTCCCGTGGCGATAACCATTGGTATTTTGTCTTGGATCTTAAAAGGCGTTGGTTCCTATTTATACATTGATCGGCTCTCTTTTGGCGCTTTTATCCTTTATGCGATTGCGGTATTGGCGGCAATTACCATTGTAGGAGCAATAACCAAGGGAGTCATTGCGCAACAAATTTTGGGATTTTTTGAGGGAATCATCGAGAAAGCGCCGGGTTTGAATTTCATTTTTGGTACCACCAAAGACATGACGGAAGCCTTCATGGGCGAAAACAAAAAGTTTACCAAGCCCGTGGTTGTAGAAATATCGGAGGGTGTCTACAAAATTGGATTCCTTACCCAAGAGGATATGTCGGTGATTGGCATGCCGCACTGTTGTGCAGTTTATTTGCCCTACAGTTACACGCTATCGGGCGAAACCACTGTGGTTGAGAAGTCGCGTGTGAAACCTATCGACCAAGAGAGTGGCGACGTTACAAAGTTTGTTTTGAGTGGTGGCGCTACAAACCTTAAATAAGCGTTTGTTCCTTGGGGATAATTTTTAGGGTTCTTCAACGTTATAGTTGTCTAAATCAGATTTACTTCGCATCATATGTTATCGTTAGCACTTACATTACTTCAGGGCGCAGTAGCCCAAGATTCCGCCGCCGGTCAAGCAGCCGCAGTTGCAACTGAGCACGTTTCAGCTCCAGTTCTTGAAATCATGACCAAGGGAGGTGTGGTGATGATCTTTTTGGGACTTTGTCTTCTCCTTGCCATTTATTTTATCATTGAGAGATACATCTACATCAGCAATCGCACCAAGATTGACCAAAATTTGATGGGTGTAATTAAAGACAATTTGAAAGAGAATCGTATGGATTCAGCGTTGGCACACTGTCAGCGAATGAATACAGCACAAGGCCAGGTGATGGCTACCGGACTGAATTTCTTGGGTAGTAACATGAGAGAAATTGAGAGTGCGATGGAGACTAGGGCCAATGTTGAGATGAGTGCGATGGAAGGCAATTTGGGTTATTTGAGTTTGGTAGCGAGGATTGCACCGATGTTGGGTTTTGTGGGAACGATTTGGGGTGTAATTAACATTTTCTATACGATTGCACAAACGAATGGCTTGGAAATCGGTGCCATTTCGGAAGGTCTCTATATCAAAATGGTAACGAGTTTCGCGGGATTGTTGGTAGGTATCATTGCTTTTATTGGATATCAGCTTTTTGTGAGGAAAGTGGATCGTTTTGCAGAACGTTTGCAGGAGCAGAGCTTGAGTTTCTTGGAAATTCTTAACAAGTCAAACCACTAATTAAATAACCATGAGGGTAGGAAGAAGAAGACGTGAAGAGGCCGAAGTAGAGGCTTCGTCTATGAACGATATCATGTTTTTCTTGATGTTGTTTTTCTTGATCGCCAGTACTTTGGCTAACCCCAATGTCATTAATATCATGTTGCCTAAGGCATCTACCACCACCCACATGGAAATCAAGACTTTGCCTTTAACGGTGAAGATAGAGAACAAGGGTTCTGTGGATGCGGAAGAGTTGGGTATTTACATCGAACAAGAACGTGTGGCTTTTGATGATTTGGACGATCGATTGCTTGACGAAAAGAACAAAGCCGGTGTTGGAGACGATGGTAAGAGCTTGTTGAATGTGGTTTTGCGCTTGGATAAAGACTTGAAAGTTCAGGACATGGTGGATGTGATGCAGGTGGGAGCGAACTTGGGTATTAAGATGGTGTTGGCAACCGACAAAACACGTAGCTAATGAACGGCCGGCGTCTGGTTATACTAGCATCGGCGATTTTCTTATTTTCTCGTTTGAGTGCACAGGATTCCACTCGAATTATTCATAAACTGGATACTTTTTCCCAGGGTGGTTCTCAATTGAACGACTCAATACAATTCTACGGGTACACAGACACATTGGTTGCCTGTAAGAAAGCAAGGATTGATGTTTACAAATCATCTGAATGGAGTGCACAATTGATGGGGGGCTATTTGATTCCGCATCATTCGGATATGATGGCCATGTATCGACATGCAACGGGTTTCAATGTCAAGTATCGCTCAGCGATCAATCAGCCAAACGGAAACGGGGCCAACATCGACAAAATTACTTACGGATATACGTTTAATTTGCTCAATTTGGGCAGTGAGGTTGCGGGCTATGCCATTGGGGCCGGTGGTGTGGTCATGCCGCAATCTGGAAAGTATAATTACTGGATTTTGGGAATGGGTATAGGCTATCTCACAAAGCGATACGATGAATTCGGGAATCCTCGCAACCCTGCGATTGGAAGTCATATGAATGGTATGATGCACTTGGGATATCATTTGGATGCAGGTAGATATTTAAACGAACAGGGTTGGAAAATGTATGCTGAAGCGGGGATGGTTCATTTCTCTAATGCCAATTGGCGACAGCCTAATTTCGGAATCAATATTCCCTACTTATCGATTGGGGCAAAGCGAACATTGTTTATGGCAGTTTTTAGTAAGTACCCACCGCAGTATGTCAATCCGTTGCGAAGTAAATCTCAAGAAATTACAGGTATTTCTAAGTTGCTCCTTAATCATATTCATCGTAATAATTGTAGAATTGCTAAACCTGCTCCTTGGAAACACATCGAACAAATTGGGGCTATTCCATCAAGATCATACGTGAGAAATGAGCATTTATTGGGACTTAGATTGGGTAGACGACAGATTGAGTTGGATCAACGGCGCACTTTTGTAAATGCTGTTTTGGAGTATAATTGTGAATTTCGCAGGGCTTTGTTGGGTCCGAGATTTAGGGTTGGGGCCAATGTGTTTTTTGATAAATCGTACATGTATAGCAAGTTTGGTTTAAAGAGTGATGCCATTTCATTGAATGATTTTACCGAGGTAGCCATCACGGCGGGGTCTCATTGGGAATATGGCAAATGGGGATTTATTGCGGATGCAGGTTTTTATTTATATCGCCCGGATGACACAAAAAGAGGATATTACGAAGGTGTTGGTGTGAGTTATAAGGCAACCCAGAGGATATATATAATTGCTCGGTTGAAAGCCCATTTATCCAGTGCGGACTATATGGAATGGGGTATCTCGTATAAATTATAAGGCAGAGTTCGCACCGCCAAACGCCTCGCACTGTTTGCTGTCCACTTAAGGCGTGGAAATTAGATCGAGTATTTCAGATATAAACCGAGAGAGTAAAGAAGGTGTTTTTGATCTAAATCGTAAATGGGCTCCAAACGACTTTCGATTTGGAAATTTTGAGAAATCATATGAATTTGCTGCACATATCTGGCAGAAATGATTTTCCGCACGGGATTAAAATACAGGATGTTATTTTCATTTACGCATTGATAAAACGAGGCGCCCAAGGGGGTTGTAAATTTGTTTGCTTGATATGCTGTCAAAACGAGTTGCTGGGTTTTGGTTAATTTGATTCCCATGTTGATCATCACGGCGGTGCCCTCTCTATATGGTTGTGACAATCGTGGTGAGAAATCCTTCTGATAGAAAGCCAAGCATTCCAATTTGAACTTTGGTGTGCTAGAATAATTCTCTAGACTTGTGTTTCGCTGTTGAGTAAAAAGGGTAAAACCTGCTGCGTACGTACCTCGATTGGCCAAGGGCAGTTGATAGCGAAATCCTTCCCCACCCTTATGGAGCAAAAGTAAATACCCACTGGCTTTGGCATTTAGCGCATGGAAATTCTTTGCTTGGTCTTTAAATAATTGATATTCGATGCGGGTTCCAAAGGAGATGATCTCTTGTCGAAATGTTTGTGTATCAATGGCCTGACGCCAATCGAGCCAACTTTCCAAAAAGAGATGCTTGGTGTTTTTATAAAACTGAAAGCCATATTCCACCGGTTTCTTAAATGTGAGATCATAATTGATCATCGGTTCGGGCAGAAAGTGTTGCGTATGTGATGGGATGCTTCCGACGGTCAGAATCCCTTGCTTTGCGTGAAGAATTAGCTGGATCATTGGGTTAAATCGCAGTTTGGTTTCATAGCCGCCGAAATCCACTTTGGCCAGACCTCCGAGTGTCAATAAAACTTGCTCATCTCCTTCTTTTGCCACAGAACGAGTGATAAAGGCCCATGCCATATTACCGAATAGCGTTTCACCGGGGTTGATGCGCTGCAAGTATTCATTGTCCTTGTTATAATGTAACATTCCCCAATGTGTTCCGGTCGTATAATTGGCATAAGTACCAGAAGTTGGGTTTTCCCATGAAGGCCAAATGGATGTATCCGGTTCCATCGTTTTGTTTAATGCACTCAAAGGCGGATAAATCGTGGTATCTGATATCGCCGAATCAGCGGCGGGTTCAATAGATATCGCAACACTATCAACTTGAATCATTTCGATCTTGGAGTCAATTGCGATTTCGTATTCTGTCATACTCCCCAATTTGTAAATCGGAGCCTTTTGAATGAAGTAGAATGGTTGGGGGTAAAAGCTAAAAATCCTATTGTCTAATTGCGCGCGCAACGTTTGAGTTAATAGGAACATCAAAGTCAAAACAACGATTTTGATGAATCGCTCCTGTAATCGAATTACGGTGGGGTGAAAAGTTAATATGGTAGTCAAAATGATAATTTACTTTAGTTAATGAGTATTTTATTTAGTAATCTATTTAGCATTAGGCAATCATTTTCAAGTAACTCAATTACCGCGAATTTTTCTATATTCTCTTCGCGCATCAACGATATAAACACTGCTGCTGTATTTCTCAATTAGTTTCTCAAATGCGATTTTAGCTTTCTCGGGTTGATTCATTGAATACATATAAATCATGCCCAATTTGTATAGCGCATTATCGGCTAGAATGTCGAAATTGTAGGCAATGGATAACGTTTCTAGCAAATTCGCCGCCGCTACATAATCCCCTGTTGTTTCTGCCATTCGGGCTTTTACAAATAGGATTTCATCCGATAGGCCGTGTCCGGGGAATTCTGTGGTAATGCTATCCAAATACTTGTTGGCGAGCCTATAGCCTTGCTGTTTTTCGGCAAGTAGTGCTTTGCCATACCAAGTTAATGCGGTGTAGTTGCTATCGATGCCTAGGTTATCAATGATCACGAGGGCCAACTCCATAGCATCGTTGCTGATGAGCTGCGTTGTTGCGCTTTTGAGTACTTCGAGTTGCATGCTAGCCCAATCAAAATCGCCGCGAAAAAAGCTGAGTTCTGCGCGTTTGAATTTGGCAAACTGACCCATTTCTTCTTCGGTGAAGTCTTTTTCTACTTGGGCATAGAGCAATTCAGAGGTCCAAACATCGCCCCGAGACAGAAGCACATCGCCGAGCGACATTTTTACTTTTGCAAGCGATATTTTCTTCAGGTGGGTAGAAGGGTCGATGTATTTTTCCAACAGGTTAATGGCCTGTTGTGAGCCGCTAATTTTTCCTGATTCTTGGGTTACAGCGAATAAGCTATCGTATCGAATTAATAGTTGGGCGTACTTGAGTGCATTGAAAAGACTGGCTTCTTGAGGACCATAATTTTGCTCAAATTGGAGCATTTGTTTTTGGAGCTGAATAACATCTTCTACGCGAGGCCTACCTTTCATTGTGATATCGTAGGTAACATCGATCCATTTTGCTTGTGCCAGCGCGGGGTCGAAGAAGGTCTCTTTTAATCCGATGCAATATTGGAAGCACTGCAGTGCTACGGAAAATTCTCCATTGGACTGACAAAGTTCGCCGAGTTCAAAAACGCGTTCCCCATTTTCCTTGAGTCGCTTATCGATGGATCGGGTATATAGAAATGCGGACTGCCAATTTCCTTGCTTAACGAACGTCCATTTGAGTCCTTCTGAAAAGGCGGTAACTTCTGGATTCTGTTCAATTTGCTTTAACAATAGGCGTTGTAGTAAGACATAATCTGCACTGTCTGTGATTTGGGTTTCGAAAACTTGTTTCATCGATTCAAACGGCACACCATTGAGCATTAGCATCACATATCGTTGAAGTCCTTTTTCTCTGTTGCCCGTTTCCATATACAATTCAGCGAGTTTATTGGATATATCCGGGTTTAGGTCACCCAGTATTTGATCGGCGCTTTGGAGAACTTCTATGGCGTATTCTTTGAGTTCGTGTTGTTCAAATCTCTGCGCAATGGCAATATGTTGTTGCCCCATTTGTTCCATGGCATGGGTTCGGAGTTGTTCTATGATTAAATCCTTCAGTTCGTTGGCCCTGACCTTGTGTTTTTGATTTTCAGACCCGTCTGGATAGGTGGTATTAATCCAGCATTCATCAACAACATAAAGGATTGGATAGGGGGATTTTTTGATTTTCTTTTTGACGAATTTTATGGCTTTTTCCTGTTGGTTTGTTTTGATCAAACATTGAAGATAGCGACGATGACTGAGTTCATCTTTGGGATTGGCTTCAACGATATCTTCTAATAGGATTGCGGCTCTGGAGAAATCGTTTTGATTGTATAAAACGTAAGCGAGTTCTTTGTTCGAATCGGGGCT
>CAJBVU010000355.1 GCA_903959115.1 uncultured Bacteroidota bacterium | reverse complement strand
TTTTGAAACTAAACAAACTAATATGTCGTGGCGAATGCCAACCCTGCCAATATCTTCCTTGTAATTTTTGGATTATCCCTTGGAACATAGGAACCTCAATCAGAAGTACTCCATTGGGTTTTAACATTTGACAACACTTTTCTATAGTTTGATTAATATCATAATCATGCTCAAAATAGTGCCAAGCCGTAATGAGATCGAACTGTTTATGTAATTCAATGTTCCGCCAATCACCTTCAACGAGAGTCAGATTTTTGTATTTAGGATCTTCCCAATGTGCAGGTGTAAAATCAACACCTATTGTAAAAATATTTTCGCTTTTTGCCAATTGAGCTAAAAAATCCGGCTTCCCGCAGCCAATATCTAGGACATCCATTTCGGTTTGCTGAGGTAAATGTTGCAACGCCATTTTAACCCTGCGTTCATTTAATTTTTGATCATCCCAAACCACAAAATTGGCATATTTACCCCAAGCTTTTTCTCCCCTATAGGGCAAATAGGCATCGGTATAATATTGACCCAATTGGTTTTCCGGAACCGGATTTGTGAGAAAAATAGATTCGCAGTCATGGCAACGATTAAATCTAAAGATTTCTACTTTTTCAACGTGCATCATTGCGGCAGTTTCAATGTAGAAATTGTGATTTTCGCTTTTGCAAATGCTACAAATTAACTTGGGTATCATTTTGTCGTTTAATGTTCCGTTTGAAATCAAAATGACTGTCGTTTCCAATCAACGCTAATATCCGAACCTTCTGCGATAATTACAGAGTCGGGTTCTTTAATGCTCAAATGACTGAATGAATGTCCATACATACTTAAGAAATCGCATTTTACAGATTTCTCAGTTACATCATTCACCATCCATCTGGGGTGATTAATTTTATACTCTTGAGAGACATTATCTGATATTTTAGTATACCCATAATAATGTTCAAAAATGAATTCTTCAAGGCTGCTACGTTCCATTTCACGCGAATCAATCGTCGCATTCACTTTAATATGATTCCAACTTTCCCCAACTTTCCATTCGTATTGGATGGACTTAATTAAATTGTCAAATACTATTTGGTGCTTGGTGGGGATGGTGATGTAATGTTCTTTGTACAATTTATTGGCTAACCAAGCCACTGGTTTGTACGGCACCGTTTCGTTGATAAAAACTACGCCTCTTGGCCAGGTATCCCCCACCTTTCGCCTAACGTAAAATCGCAAATTTATCTCTTCAAAGGTGCCCATCAGCGGAATAGGAATATTAAATATCCTACTGCGCTTAAAAATGAAACCCACAAGACTCACGTAGGCTTTGCCATCGTATAGATCGAGCTCGACTCCTTGGGGAAGGAAAGGCAGAAGTATCTCTGCATCAATGCTGTAGTTTGCCATAATCAGGTTTTCCCAGCGTGCCTTCAAGAAAGTCTTTACCATATTTTCAAACGAGTCGTGTTGACGCCAATGCCTAAAAAAGCTTAATTAGAACTCCCAATGTTGCTCTAATTTCACCTCACTGCGTTGGAGCAAATTAACCCCTCAAAAATACTCTATTTAATCGATCAATCACTAACTGAAGCCCATTTGATCACGAATCAGAATACGGAATTAGGAATACAACAGCACGTCACATTTTAGCGAGAATTAATATTAGTGACTAAATTCTAAATGTAATGATTGATTCACGCAATCATAAACAAAAATTCACATTAAAATCACAACACGTAAATAGATTCGTGATTGATAAATTATGAAAAATCTATTCAAACTATTGGGTATCGCGGCCTTATTTTTCTTGGCCGGACCCGCTTCAATCAACACGGCCAAAAGCCAATCTCTGGTAATATCCGAGATCTTTGTTAACCCCGCTGGCACAGATTCATGCAAAGAATTTGTTGAACTCGTAGCTACGCAATCTATCAACTTCGCCAACACACCCTACTCAGTGATCGTCTGTAACAACGGAACGGCTACGGCTAGAGGCTGGAAGGAAGGCAAGGCCATTACCTATGCCTTTGAAATTACAGCAGGTACAGTGAAACAAGGCGATATAGTATATGTCGGCGGCTCTTGCATGAAAATCAACGGAACCAAATTGAGGACCATCAACAACATGACCACCGGCGGAGACGGTAGCATTGGCCAATCTAACGCTTCTGGCGTATTTGGCAACGGCGGAACCTCGGCAGATGGTGTCGCTGTATTTGATCTTGGACTGTCAAAAATCGACTCTACTACAGCGCCTATCGATGCCCTGTTTTATGGAAGTGCTTTTGGAACAGCCATCAATTCAGCGGGTACCGCAGGATACCAATTGCCAAATAACGACCTTTTTGCCGGTGGCAAATTATCTTCTACAGCGTACCTTGTGGCCGATCCAGGTGCAAATTACATCGTTACCTCAGGAACATTCAGCACAGCTTTAGGCAAATTCTCTTCGAAAAGAACCCATACTTCTTCAAGCACATCGGCCACAGATGGAACATCTGACATCAAATTTGCGGGCGCAAAAGACACCACCCAACCTACTTATGTCGTTTCGATCACCAACCACGACACTACCATATTGATAGACAGCAAGATACAATTACTGTTTAGCGAAAAAATTCGCCTCAGTGCGGGAGCAAGTTGCGACAACAACAACATCGACACGTTGTTTACACTGAAAGAAAAAGACGCGAGCGGTGCAAGTG
>CAJBVU010000354.1 GCA_903959115.1 uncultured Bacteroidota bacterium | reverse complement strand
GATTTGCCATTTCACGGAGGGAGGCAGTGGGGTTGTTTTTGCGAAAAAGGAGTATTTTTTCTTCTAGTTCCTCCTTGTCTTGTTCTTCTTTTAGGTGATTTTTTTCCGTTCCTATGCCGGTAAATTCGAATTTTAGGAAATTCGAAGACTTAGTCAACTGACATTCAATGACATTTTCGGCATCAAATACAATTTCCACAGCCCTGGATTTCAGCTGTTTAATATACCGGAAGCTTTTATCTTGAGCACTTTCACCAATGGCAAAAATGCTGTCGGCAAAATTTGCCAGATGTTTGCTACCGGCAATGTCATTTCGGGTGAGTGGGTTAAACAAAGATCTTTTGGGGGAGTGGGCCAAAACCAGCATCGACAGTCCATATTTGGTTTTTAGAGACTTTAATTTTTGCATCAAAGGCAAAGCCTCTTTTGCCGTATCCATGGATTGAGTTCTTAAAAAGGTTAGATTGTCTATAATAATTACCCGTGATCCCGTTTGTTCAACCAACAATTCTAAATTGAGTAGTAGCTGCTCGTTGAAGTCAACGAGCTCAGAGAAATCGGGATTGATTTCAAGTCGAAATAAATTCTCAGAAAACAGATAGTGGTTGCTATAATCCGTAGAATACCGGTTTTCAAATTGCTTGTAACTCAATTCAAAATCTCCATAAATCACCGACTGTGGTTCTGCACGGAAGGGTAGGTAAGAGTTGCCCATACCCTTGGTAATACAGTCGGCAATTTGAACTCCGAGAATTGATTTACCCACGTTGGTATCGGCGGTGAGTATGCAAAGTTCCCCCTCATGCCACAAGGGCCCAAACAGCATATTAGGCATGGGTTGATTCTTTGCAATATCAATCCATTCATTCGCTGGCTTGATCGTTAATAGATTGTCAGAAATCGAGTGTTTATTCCTATCCTGACTACGGGGTCTAGTTCTACAGCCTGTGCCATTGGAGTTGACCTTAATATCAATAGGGACGAACTCTTTAAATCCACTCATAATTCATCGGCGTTTATATCAATTCGGGCCATGTGACCGGCAGGCTTTTCTGTTATGTAAATGGTAAATCCCTTGAGATGGGGATCTATTTGTCGCATCTCATCCATACAATTTTCCAATGCTTGCCATAGTTTGGCCTGGGTGATTTGCATACCATTGTAGGCAGTGGTTAAATTTAGAATGAGCGTATTCTGCTTTTCAACATACCCGCGTTTTGCATCGGGTAAAACAGCATATTTACGCAGTTCTTCTTGTAGGGAGTCTATTGTTTCAGACAAAAGCAGGTTTGAATCACGGTAGTTAAGCATATTATCTTCCTCCCAAACGCTTGTGAATTTCTGAAATGGACTCATGCTTTCCTTCCTTTAGCCATTCTTCGAGTTTACTCTTCTCGAAATACAATTTTTTGCCTCGTTTGATAAACGGGATTTGACTTTGAGAAGTGTACCCATAAATGGTTGTGACTTTAAGTTTGAGATATTTTGCGGCCCCTTGAAGATCTAAAAACTCATCTTCAGTTGTCGGCTTGACCTCTTTGACCTCGGATAACACTTCTTTTAGTGATGCTCGAATCATCCTTTCGAGCTCATCTTTGCTAATTACAATTACGTCGTTCATTTGATTTGCGATTTATTTTATTCGCAAATCTTTTAGTGATTTTTAGGTTTGGGATACCCGTTTGCCAAAAGTTGGGATATCCCAACTTTCGTTACTCTAAGGATTCTTTATCCTTTATTAGTTGTTCAATGGCTTGTGATAACACGGAGTTTTGACCCTGATCCATTTCTTCAAATTGTTTGATGACGGCATCCAGATCAGCGGGATTGAATTGGGTGGTTTTACTTCCAAATAATAATTTGATGTTGCGGTAGTATGAGGTATTGTAAATATTCGCTGCGGTTTTGTTCCCATCCACGGAGTCACTACCAGACATGAAAGCCATAAATCGGGCGAATTCAGATTTGTTCGACAGAATTCCTTTAACACCACCAGCGTTCAATAGATAATAATAAGCGATGGCTTGTCTTTTTCTGCTGGTTTCCATGGATTGAGTGTGATGGTTTTGGTCAAATTCAGTGGTCTGCGGGCTTCCTGACAGTGTTGGTTGACGAAGAATTTTAGGATCTTGATAGATATTGAAATTCTTTGAGAAACTGTCAAAGTCTAAATCCGATAGTTGTTGAGTAAAGTCATTCATGGCGCGGTATTTCACAATGGCATGAAAAAGATTTTTTCGTGTTGGTTTACGATATAGTCGAATAAGGAACTGAGATTCAACGCTAATGAGTCTTTTATCAACTATTTTACTTTCCCAATAAATTGTC
>CAJBVU010000353.1 GCA_903959115.1 uncultured Bacteroidota bacterium | reverse complement strand
TGTTTGGATCGTGATTCAAAGAGAAGATAAAGTAGGAGTAAGATTCAGAAATTTAAAAGCAAAAACCTTATTGGAATTTAAAGGGATAGAAAGATTTCCTGTGGATGCAAAATGGCGTATCAAAGCAAAAGTGATTCCTCAGGACCAAAATCCCTTGATGATCATGAATGTATTAGGACAAAATACAGCCCAAAAACATGGGGGCCAATTGGTATTTGACATTGAGGGCAAAACCTATCGACTAGATGCCATCGATGAGGGTGGTGTAAGGTTATTCGTAACTTTTGCAGACGCCACTTCTGGAAAAACGACGTATGGTTCGGGTAGATTTATAGAACTAGATAAGCCTGATACGGACGGATATACCTACATCGACTTTAATAAAGCCTATAATCCGCCATGTGCATTTACTGAATTTGCCACTTGCCCACTTCCGCCTCCTCAAAACAGGTTGAGCATCGCCATTCCTGCTGGCGAAAAAAAATATGGACAGCATTAAGCGCTCCATTAACTTTGGTGGCAAATGCAACAGTTGACACCATCCAATCCTCCTATGATTGCCGTTATCGGTTTAGGCTACGTGGGTTTGCCCTTGGCTTTGGCATTTGCTAAGCAATATCAAGTCATTGGATATGACTTAGACAATTCAAGGGTGGATGCATTAAAAAAGGGAGAGGATACTACATTAGAAACGGATGCAGAGGCCATTCATAATGCTAGTAATTTGACCCTAACAAATGAACTAGCCAAGATTGCGCATGCAACCATATTCATTGTTACAGTACCTACCCCAGTGCATGCAGATAAAAGTCCAGACCTATCCTTCTTATTATATGCTACCTCCCAAATTGCTACTATATTAAAGCGTGGAGATATTGTGATTTATGAAAGTACAGTGTATCCAGGATGTACCGAAGAAGATTGTGTTCCGGTGCTTGAAAAAAATTCAGGACTAAAATTTAATGTAGATTTTTATTGTGGATATTCTCCAGAAAGAATTAATCCAGGAGACAAGGTGAATACCTTAACTAAGATTCAAAAAATTACTTCAGGCTCTACACCCGAAATAGCAAAGTATATCAACCAACTCTATGGAAGTATTATTACCGCAGGTACTTATGCTGCACCCTCTATAAAAGTAGCGGAAGCGGCTAAGTCCATTGAAAATGCACAAAGGGATATTAATATTTCTTTTGTCAATGAATTGGCATTGATTTTTGATCGAATGGGTATTGATACCCACGAAGTGTTGGCGGCTGCAAGTACTAAATGGAATTTTTTACCATTTAAGCCAGGATTAGTAGGAGGACATTGTATTGGGGTAGATCCTTATTATTTAGTACATAAAGCAAAAATAGTTGGCTATGATCCAAGAGTGATTTTGTCGGGGCGTGATGTCAACGATCAGATGAGTGCTTTTGTAAGTAATAAACTCATACAGTTATTAGCACAAACAGGCAAACAGATAAAAGACGCAAAAGTCCTAGTGCTTGGTGTCACCTTCAAAGAAAACTGCCCTGATTTTAGAAACTCAAAAGTATTTGACATCATCCATCAACTTAAAGCAGAAGGCGCACATGTATCAGCGTTTGATCCTTATGCCAATCCGATGGATGTATTTCAAAAACATCAAGTACAATTGATAACGGCATTCGAACAATATGATGTTATTTTATTGGCAGTAGCGCATGATTTTTTTAAAGCATTGGATTACGCTTCATTGAAAACAAGTTCCGATGCTATTGTG
>CAJBVU010000352.1 GCA_903959115.1 uncultured Bacteroidota bacterium | reverse complement strand
AGCGAACTTCGCCACTACCTCTAAAAATACCTACAGTTCCAGATTCTCTTGCTTCGCCAATCACTTTCCAAGCGCCGGCCTGCAATTCAGTTTCCATTTGCTCTATCCATTCGTAGGGCGGGATGATTTTTTCAGCGTCTTTGCTTCCAACTTCACTCAATACAGTGAAATTTTTAGAAAGGGTGTTGATGTAATTGCATTTGACATCGTGGTTCATGTCTAAGCTGCCGTCGCTTACTTCAATGTGTGTTATTCCGAGCTTTTCGATCAGTTTAACATAGTCGTCGAATTGATTTCGAACGATATAGGCCTCGAACAAGGTACCTCCCAAATAGACAGGGATGTTAGCGCTCTTGTAAAGGTTGATTTTGTCTTGTAGTTTGTTCGTGAAAACACTGGTGCCAAAGCCCAACTTTACGATGTCGGTGTAATGGCTTCCATTTTCTAAAAAATTCTCAACCTCTTGGAGGCTCAACCCTTTATCCATAACCATTGTCAAACCGTTGTTACGGGGTTTTGATGATCTATCGGGCAATTGACTTAAGTTGAATAATTCTTTGTTCATATACCGGTTCTAGGGGTTGTAAATTTTGCGATGCAAGCCAAAATAGATGTTGCTTTCTTTAGCTCTGGTGCAAAGGTAAACAATTGAATGTGTTCATTGGCATTGATTTCGAGAGCCTTTTCAAGAATAATGAGGGCTGCAGAGGCTTGTCCACTCAAATAACACAATGCTGCCAGTCGATAAAAAAGCCCACTGTGCTTTGGATTATTCAGCAATCCCGTTTCAATGATATCTAGCGCTTTGTCGGTATTTCCTGTTTCATACAATGACGTACTGAAATCCAACCAGACTTCCGGATTGTTTGCATGCTCAATGGTCAGAGATTCATACAGGGGTTCCCATTTTTCGGGTAAGTTGGCGCCAAAATATGCTGATGCCAGCACCATTCCATAATCACATTCAAAATGGTCTAAATCGTATGCCCTTTCTAAATAAGGGATGGCGGCTGAATAATTCTCTTCATAATGCCAGGTGAGGCCCATCGAATACCAACATTCAGCGTCTTGGGGCTGGTTTTTGAGGATTTCTTTGTAGATGGAACGACAAGTTTTGATATCGTTTTGTTCGTAATGACTCCAAGCAAGGAGGCCTTCTACTTCAATGAAGGTTTTTTTAGGAAAACGAGTTTGCAGTTCGTTGTATTGTATAATGAACTTATCGTAATGACCGAGTTCGTAGGTGCACTCAAGGAAGGTAACCCAAGCATCGGCGAAATTTTCGTTGATGGTTACGGCAAAATCCAAAGCTTTCAAAGCCTGCTCATGATCACCTTGCGCCATATATCCCGAACCCAAAACATACCATGCCTCTGCGGAATAAGGGTCCTTGTCGATAATTCGTTGAATCATTGGAATCAAAGCATCTACCAATCCACCTTCTTCTGCTTTCTCGATGTATTTTTCTAGGATAACACTCACTTCGGCACCGGTATCAAGAGCTTTTTCGAGAACGGGCATCGCCATTTCGAACTGACCATGGTAAAGGGAAATTTCCAAAAAATCTTCAAGCATCGCCTCTTCGTCGCCTACATTTTGAAGAACAGCTGTCAACTCTTCTAATGCTTTTTTCTTATTCCCTTGAATACTAAGGATTAGGGCTTGCATGAACCCCAGGGCGGGTTCAAAAGGGGTATATTGAAGGGCTTGGGTAATTGCTATCCTGGCTTTGGTATATTTCTGATCTCGCACCAGCCATTCCACCAAGTGAAGGGTGAAAATGGACATGTAGGGGAACTGGTTGATTGCGGTTTCTAGAATTACTTTGATGTAGGTGTCGGCTCGATATTGACCTGTTTGAGCAGGAAATTGACTTGCGTAATAGCGGTATAGTTCCAGCCATTCTCTGGCGGAAAAATTTGAACGTTGTTTGCTTTCGAAGTCGCGCACCAAGGCATCTACATCGCCTTGAAAAACATCTTCTTCGTCTTCGTCGTCCCAGTCTGATGAAAAGAAACTCATTGAGTCAAAATTACAACGCCAATGGGGGCTGGAGGCTTTGCAAACAGGGGTTCTATTCCCCAACTTTTACACATACTTTTTGGTATGGCTTGGGGAGGTCTATTTTTATTGGGATTTATTGATTCGGGAATTGTAAACTTGCAGTTAGGAATCGGCGCAAGTTGATTTAATGATCAAAAACTCCTTGAAATCAACATGAATACACCTCTTTTTTACGGACTTGTAACGGGATTTGTGATGAGTGTTTCGCTTGGGGCCATCTTTTTTCTGCTTGTTCAAGCGGGTTTAGTAGGCGGTGTTAAGAAGGGTTTGCCCTTGGCTTTGGGTGTGATAACGGGTGATTTTTTGTACATTTTGTTGGCGTTGCATTTTTCGGAATACATTACGCAGCAATTAAATGAGTATAGGGTTTGGATTTCTTTGGTGGGCTCGTTGGTCTTCTTTGGTTTGGCCATTCAACACTTTTTACATCATCAACGGTCAAAAAAAGATGGAGGCTTTGAATTGCGCATCAATCAAATGCATGACAAACAACTTTTCATCAAAGCGTTGACAATCAACTTATTGAATCCGGTAAATATTGTCTGGTGGTTGGGCCTGTTTAGTTTACCACCGGGTTCGGGATTTGATTATAACGGAAAGTGGGTATTTGGATTGGCGGCTTTGTCCACCGTGTTCCTAACGGAGTTAGGGGTTTCTTGGGGCGCAAGTAAAATCAAGCATTATCTAACTGAAGAGCGAATTCGTCATTTAGACTTGGTCTTGGGCTTGTTGTTTACGGGTATGGGAATTTACCTTCTGACCTTCCTGAAGGATTTGGTATAATTAACCCAAAACGATTTCGTTTTTATCTTGACAAAATTCGGTGAGTACGCCACCCGTTGATTTGGGGTGTAGGAAAGCGATTTGTTTATTGTCTGCTCCGTCTTTGGGCTCTCCATGAATTAGTTTGAAGCCTTCATTTGATTTCTCTTCCAACGATGTTTTTATATCGTCTACTTCAAATGCCAGGTGGTGTAAGCCTTCGCCCCGTTTTTCTATGAAATTTGCAATCGTGCTTTGGGGGTTTGATGCTGCTAAAAGCTCGATTTTTACATCGCCAACTTGAAAAAACGAAGTGATTACATGCTCACTTTCAACGGATTCGCGTTTGTAAGGTTTGCAGCCTAGAAGCTTTGTAAAGAGCGCTTCTGCTGCATCTAAGTCAGCCACTGCGATGCCAATATGTTCAAGTTTTTTCACACTCATTTCACATACAAAGAACATTCTTTTGAGATAAACTAAAAATAAGAAAACAAACAATCTGCTTATGCGTTAATTTTGCAGTTTAGAAAGTATCTAAATAACTATTCATACCATGTTAAAATTGCCAATATACCTCGACAACAACGCAACCACACAGATGGATCCCCGTGTGTTTGAAGCCATGAAACCTTATTTTTTGGAAATTTATGGGAACGCAGCCAGCAAGAGTCATCCATTTGGATGGGCCGCTGAGGAAGCCGTGGACTACGCCCGCGGTCAGGTAGCTTCTTTGATTGGCGCGAGTGAAAAGGAAATCATCTTCACCAGCGGAGCCACGGAGAGTAATAATTTGGCAATCAAAGGTGTTTTTGAAATGTATGCGAGCAAGGGCAATCACATCATCACACTTTCAACAGAGCACAAGGCGGTTTTGGATGCTTGCAAGCATTTAGAAAAACTTGGCGCTGAGGTTACCTATTTGTCGGTTGGTTACGATGGAATGATCGATCCAGCTGTCATTGAGGCTGCTATCAAACCGAATACCATTTTGGTTAGCGTAATGTATGGTAACAACGAATTGGGCGTAGTGCAGAAGATTTCTGAAATCGGAGCAATTTGTAAAAAGCATGGTGTTTTATTTCACAGCGATGCAACACAAGCGGTAGGGAAAATACCGGTGGATGTATTGGCTGATCACATTGATTTGATGAGTTTTACAGCGCATAAAATGTACGGTCCAAAAGGCGTTGGCGCTTTGTATGTACGTCGCAAAAATCCACGTGTGAAAGTAACTGCCCAGATGGATGGCGGTGGCCACGAAAGAGGTATGCGTAGTGGAACTTTGAACGTAACTGGCATCGTAGGATTTGGAAAAGCTTGCGAAATTGCGAAGACGGATATGGCTGAAGAAAGCACTCGTTTGAGTGGAATGAGGGATCGTTTGGAGCGCGAATTGTTGACATTGGAAGAGAGTTATTTGAATGGTAATAAAGAACATAGACTTCCGCATACTACCAATATCAGTTTTAAATATGTAGAAGGTGAAGGTTTGATGATGGGCGTGAAAGACGTTGCGGTTTCTAGTGGATCTGCCTGTACATCGGCATCATTGGAGCCAAGTTATGTATTGAAGAGTTTGGGTTTGGACGATGAATTGGCTCACAGTTCATTGCGTTTTGGTTTGGGTAGATTTACTACCGAAGCCGAAATCGATTTTACGATTAATTTGGTGAAGGAAGCGGTGACCAAATTGCGTGAGATGAGCCCATTGTGGGAGATGTTTAAGGAAGGCATTGATTTAAAATCTATTCAGTGGAGCGAACATTGATTGTTTGTTTAGAATCACACCAAATTGTAAATTTGTAAAAGAAAAAATATGGCATACTCAGATAAAGTAATCGATCATTACACCAACCCAAGAAACATTGGTACTTTGGATAAATCAAAAACCAACGTAGGTACAGGTTTGGTAGGTGCTCCAGAATGTGGAGACGTGATGCGTTTGCAAATTGAAGTTGATGAGACAACGGGTATCATTCAAGACGCTAAATTCAAGACGTTTGGTTGTGGTTCTGCCATCGCTTCTTCTTCGTTGGCTACCGAATGGTTAAAGGGTAAGTCGATCGACGATGCTTTGAATATTGATAACATGGAAATAGTGGAAGAGTTGGCATTGCCACCGGTAAAAATTCACTGTTCTGTATTGGCTGAAGATGCGATTCGTTCTGCGATCAATGATTATCGTGGAAAGAACGGATTGGAGCCAATTGAAAGTACAAAAGTTCATCACTAAGATTAGAATATGATTGCCCAGGGAAATGAAATCACCATTACGGATAAGGCCTTAACAAAGGCTTATGATTTGATGCGTGAGTCAAACATTATGGGCGCGGATTATTTTTTGCGCGTTGGCGTAAAAGGTGGCGGTTGTTCTGGGCTTACGTATGAGTTGGATTTCGACAATGAGAGTAAGCCTGGTGACATGAAATTTGGGGATGATAGGTTAACGATTGTTTGTGATATGAAGAGTTTCCTATACTTGTGTGGGACAGAATTAGACTTCACAGATGGATTGAACGGCAAGGGATTTAATTTTATCAATCCCAATGCTTCTCGCACTTGTGGTTGTGGCGAGAGTTTCTCCATCTAATGGAAACCATTTCAATTCATACACCTTATATACAGTTAAATCAGGCACTTAAACTCTTGGGTTGGGTGGAAAGCGGATCCATGGCAAATGAAGCGATCACAGAAGGATTGGTTGTAGTAGACGGCGTTCAAGAATTTCGCAAACGCAACAAACTATACCCCGGTGCGGTGATCGAATTTGAAGGACAGAAAGCAACGGTTGTTGCTGAATAATTTTTGATTACACCACTACGTTTACAATTCTTCCCTTTACAAGGATGAATTTCTTCAGGGGTTTTCCTTCCATCCATTTGATTACCATGTCATGGTTTAACACGGCTTGTTTGATTTCGTCCTCTGATGCGCTGAGTTCAAATTCTATTTGTGCCCGGGTTTTTCCGTTGATGCTAATGGGGTAATTGAAAGAATTTTCTACCAAAAACGACGCATCGTATTGTGGCCAATTTGTGATGTGTATGCTCTCGTTGTTGCCCAACTGATGCCATAATTCTTCTGCAATGTGGGGTGCAAATGGTGCCAATAGAATCAAGATGGGCTCTAGAATTTCACGCTTTCTGCATTTTAATGTACCGAGTTCATTGGTAGCTACCATGAAAGCAGAAACTGAAGTGTTGAAACTCATACTTTCGATGTCTTCTGTTACTTTCTTGATGGTTTTGTGCAGTATTTTTAATTCCTCATTCGATGCTTTTTCGTTTGATACCGCCCAGTTTTCGCCATCATAAAACAGACGCCAGAATTTGCCGAAGAATCGACTTACACCCTCAATTCCATTGGTGTTCCAAGGCTTTGAATCGGTAAGTGGACCCAAAAACATTTCGTACATTCTCAGGGTATCGGCGCCGTATTGGGCACATACATCGTCGGGGTTTACAACATTGCCCCAACGCTTGCTCATTTTCTGTCCGTCCTCACCCATAATCATCCCCTGATTCACCAATCTTTTGAAGGGTTCGTCCCAAGAAATATAGCCGAGATCAAAGAGGAATTTTGTCCAGAAACGACTGTAGAGAAGGTGACCTGTGGCATGTTCAGAACCACCCACATACAAATCAACTTGCTGCCAGTATTGGAGCGCCTCTTTTGACGCAAATACTCCCGTATTGTTTGGATCGGTGTAACGAAGGAAGTACCAACTACTACCTGCCCAACCTGGCATTGTATCTGTTTCGCGGGTACCCTGAGTTGTGTTTACCCAATCGGTTACTGCAGACAAAGGGCTTTCGCCATTTCCGGAGGGTTTATAGCTTTCCACTTGGGGCAATTCCACGGGAAGTTGATTTTCGAGCTGGGGAATCCCCTGGCTATCGTAAGTAATGGGGAAGGGTTCTCCCCAATAGCGCTGTCGTCCAAAACCCGCCTCACGAAGTTTGTAATTCACTTTGGCCTGACCCCAACCGGCTTTTTCTACTTTGGTGATAGCCGCTTGAATGGCTTCTTTCACTGTTAAACCATCCAAAAATCCCGAGTTAAAGCAGATTCCCTCTTTTGCGCTGAAGGATTCGGTGAGGGGCAATTCAAGTTCGGTATTCGCGGGTTTGATAACGGGAATGATGGATAGGTTAAAGGCTTT
>CAJBVU010000351.1 GCA_903959115.1 uncultured Bacteroidota bacterium | reverse complement strand
CCAATTCGTCATCGTTCCATTCATTCACTTTCTTATCGTGACTGATCCCTGCCTGATCCAAAATCAATGCAGCTCTACTACTACCTATACCGTAGATGTAGGTTAGGCCAATTACGCCTCTTTTGTTTTTGGGAATATCTATCCCTGCTATCCTAGCCATTATGGTTATCCTTGTCTTTGCTTATATTTCGGGTTCTTCTTGTTAATTACATACACCTTACCCTTACGGCGTACGATTTTACAGTCTACACTGCGCTTTTTTACTGCGGTTCTTACTTTCATGGTCTTACTTATATCTATATGAAATTCTTCCTCTGGTTAAATCATAAGGAGACATTTCAACTTGTACACGATCACCAGGTAGGATTCGGATATAGTGCATCCTCATCTTTCCTGAAATGGTTGCTATGATCTCATGTCCGTTTTGCAACTTTACACGAAACATGGCATTTGACAACGCTTCCGTTATCGTGCCATCTTGTTTTATTGCATCTTGTTTGGACATCTTGTTAAAAGGGTTGCGAAATTACAATAATTATTATTAAAAATCAACTTGACTATATTGGTTTGTCATCCTACCCTTCAATTTCCCCCCACCACTCATCAAGCCATCGTATTTACGCATCAACAAATAGCTATCGATTTGTTGCAACGTATCTAATACTACACCCACTAAAATCAACAAACTAGTACCTCCAAAGAACTGACTGAATTCTTGATTCACTCCACTGCTGGATGCCATTACCGGAAGTATTGCTACAATACTAATGAACAACGCACCAGGGAAAGTTATCTTAGAAATCACACTATCAATGAAATTCGCAGTTTGTTTACCAGGTTTGATACCGGGAATGAAACCATTGTTCCGCTTCATATCGTCGGCCATCTGAACTGGATTAAAGATAATAGCTGTGTAGAAATAGGTGAAAATTACAATTAAAAATACCAAGATGGCATTGTGCCAAAAGCTATTGGGATTCATCATACTCATCAACCACTCTGGTGGCGCCGTCTGTGTGTAGAAGCTTGTCACAGTTGCAGGCAAAAACAAAATCGCTTGTGCAAAAATGATTGGCATAACACCGGCGGCCAAAATTTTGATTGGCAAATATTGACGTGCTCCACCGTATTGGCGGTTACCCACAACACGCTTAGCATAGTTAATCGTAATCTTACGGGTTCCTTGGGTTAACATAATCACACCCAAAACAACCATGAACCAAATCACCATTTCGATAATGAAGAGGATAAATCCGGCGCCTTGGAATTTGAATACCAATTCGCTCAACAATGCTGATGGCATACGGGCAATAATACCCACCATTATCAACAAGCTGATACCATTTCCCAATCCACGATCGGTGATACGTTCTCCCAACCACATAGTAAACATAGTACCTGCAGTAAGCAAGAAGATGTTACTAATCATAAACATTTCATAGGACAAAACATCGGTGTAGTTAAACAACAACGCCGCTCTGTTACCAGGAGTATTGGCGATATTATTCAAATATCCAAATGCTTGAACTGCAGTAAATGCAATGGTCAAGATACGTGTATACTGATTGATTTTTCTGCGACCTTCTTCGCCCTCTTTCTGCATTCTTTGGAAAGCAGGAACAGCGATAGAAAACAATTGCATGAAAATCGAAGCCGAAATGTATGGCATGATTCCCAAAGCAAAAATTGCACCTCTACCAAATGCGCCACCCGCGAAAGTATTGATCAATCCCAAAATATTATTCTTGGTTTGATTGTTCAACCCCTCTAAAGCATCGCTATCGATACCAGGCAAAATTACATATGAGCCCAATCGGTAAATCACCAACAAAGAAATTGTGTAAACAATCCTTCTGCGCAATTCTTCAATTGACCAAATATGTTTGAAAGTTTCAATCAGTTTCTTCATGGTTTGTCTAATTAAGCGATTTCGCTGATGCTACCACCCGCTTTTTCAATGGCTGCTTTTGCAGTTGCACTGAATTTGTGAGCGTGTACTTCCAAGGCGATAGTGATTTCACCACGACCCAATACCTTAATCATCTCACGCTTGTTTATCAAGTGCTTGCTGATCAAGAATTGCTTATCGATAGTTTTTACACCATTAGACTCAGCCAATTGCTGCAATACATCCAAGTTAATGGCGGCGTATTCAACTCGGTTGATATTTTTAAATCCACCTTTTGGAATACGACGTTGTAATGGCATCTGACCACCTTCGAAACCGATTTTACGGCTATATCCTGTGCGAGACTGTGCACCTTTGTGACCCTTTGTAGATGTACCACCTCTACCTGAACCTTGACCACGGCCAATACGTTTACGGTTTTTGATGGAACCTTCTGCGGGTTTTAAATTACTGAGATTCATCTTTTTAATTAATCAGCGTTTTCAACTTTTAACAAATGACTTACGGTGCGTACCATTCCTTCTGTAGAACCATTCAATTCCACAACACGGCTGGCGTGCATTTTATTCAAGCCCAGGGCTTTTAACGTAGCTTTTTGGTTTTTTGGATATCCAATGCCACTTTTGATTTGTGTGATTTTTACCTTAGACATGACAATTAACCGTTAAATACTTTTTTCATACTAATTCCGCGCAACTGAGCCACGGAATGTGGATCACGCATTTTCACCAAAGCATCGAAGGTCGCCTTTACCACGTTGTGTGGGTTAGATGAACCTTTTGATTTAGCCAATACGTCTGTAACACCTGCACTTTCCAAAACCGCACGCATCGCACCACCGGCAATTACTCCAGTACCGTGAGCCGCAGGCTTCAAAAACACATGTCCACCGCCGAAACGACCGATTTGATCGTGAGGTACCGTACCATTAATAATCGGAACCTTGATCAAATTTTTCTTTGCATCTTCGATTCCTTTATTGATGGCGTCCATTACTTCACCTGATTTGCCCAATCCATGACCTACCACACCCTTGCCATCGCCTACAACCACCAATGCGGTAAAGTTGAAAGTACGACCGCCCTTGGTAACCTTAGATACACGGTTGATTGATACAACCTTCTCTGTCAAGGTAAGTTCACTGGGTCTAACTCTTACAATATTGTTATTCAACATGTTCGTTTCTTTTAGAATTCAAGACCACCCTCACGAGCGCCTTCTGCCAAACTTTTAACACGACCGTGGTACAAATTTCCACCACGATCAAAAACTACTGCCTTGATTCCCGCTTCGATAGCACGAGCTGCAATGGCTTTACCCACGATAGCCGCTTTCTCAACTTTGGTTACCTTGTTTGCAGCAAAACTCGCCTCACGAGAAGATGCAGCACACAATGTAGTTCCATTTGAATCGTCGATGATCTGCGCATAGATTTCAGCGTTGCTTCTGAACACGTTCAAACGAGGACGTGCTGTTGTACCAGAAACTCTACCGCGAATTCTGCGTTTGATTTTATTCTTATTATTGATTTTTTTAGTGTTTGCCATTTTTACGTTCCTCCTTATTTCTTAGAAGCTGACTTACCAGCTTTTCTACGTAATACTTCACCCGCAAAACGTATACCTTTTCCTTTGTACGGCTCAGGCTTACGGAATGAACGAATCTTCGCAGCAACCTGTCCCAACAATTGCTTGTCGGCACACTCCATCATAATTGCTGGTGGTTGACCTTTCAAAGTTTCAGTAACTACAGTTATTTCCATTGGAATCTGCAACATGATTTTGTGAGAGTATCCCAATACAAATTCAACAAGATTACCCTCGTTAGAGACCTTGTAACCTACACCTACCAATTCCTGACGAACTTTGTGGCCCTGGCTTACACCAATTACCATATTGTTAATTAGGGCACGATACAAGCCATGATAAGCTCTGTGCATTTTACTGTCGCTGGGGCGATTGACTGTCAAAACTCCATCAGCAATATCAACAAGCATGTCGGTACTGATTTCCTGTGACACTTCTCCTTTTGGGCCCTTAGCTACCACTAGGCCATTGTTTACCGTAACGGTAACACCAGCTGGTATGGTAATGGGCAGTTTTCCTACGCGTGACATTTATTTTCTTTTATTTTATTATGATACAAAACATAAAACTTCACCACCCACGCCTAAAACGCGAGCCTCCTTATCGGTCATTACACCTTTTGAAGTAGTGATGATAGCTACACCCAAACCATTCAATACCTTCGGCATATCGTCAACATTAGAATAACGACGCAAACCAGGAGAACTCACACGCTTCAACGTAGTGATAGCGCTCTGCTTAGTTTGGTTGTGGTATTTCAACGCGATTTTAATAACACCTTGGTGATTGTCGGTATCTTCAAATTTGTACTTCAAGATATATCCCTTCTCGTATAAAACGCGGGTCATTTCTTTCTTTAAATTGCTGGCGGGAATTTCCACCACGCGGTGCTTGGCTTTTACTGCATTGCGCAAGCGGGTCAGATAATCTGCAATTGGATCTGTCATTGCTGTATATTTTTTACCAACTAGATTTGGTTACTCCTGGGATTTTACCATCACTGGCCAATTGACGGAACTGGTTCCGGCAAACGCCAAATATTCTCATATAACCACGGGGCCTACCAGTCAATTTGCAACGATTGCGCAAACGAACAGGAGAAGCATTACGTGGAATAGCCTGCAACGCATCATAGTTGCCCTCAGCTTTTAATTTAGCGCGCTTTTCAGCATAACGTTCCACCATGGCTTCACGTTTGCGCTGTCTGGCTTTCATTGATTCTTTTGCCATCTCTTATTTGGTTTTGAAAGGAAATCCTAAATATTTTAATAATTCTAAACACTCTTCATCCGTTTTGGCAGAAGTCACAACCGTGATATCCATACCTGTGATCTTATTCACCTTGTCGATGTCGATCTCCGGGAAAATGATCTGCTCAGTGATACCCATAGTAAAGTTACCTCTACCATCAAATCCCTTAACATTCAATCCTTGAAAATCGCGAACACGAGGCAATGCAATCGTAATCAAACGATCCATAAAATCAAACATGCGCTCTTTACGCAACGTAACTTTTGCCCCGATAGGAACATTCTTACGCAATTTAAAATTAGAAATATCCTTCTTTGAAAAAGTAGCCTGTGCTTTCTGACCGGTGATTTTTGTCATTTCTTCAATCGCAGCATCAACCAATTTCTTATCATTCACCGCAGCACCTACACCCTGATTCAAAACAATCTTTTGAACCTGAGGTATTTGCATGTGATTCTTATAAGTAAATTTCGCCATCATAGCGTCTTTAACTTCTTCTTTGTATTTCGTTTGTAACCTTGGAACGTAATTCATGGTCTTCTATATCTAATTAGTTAATGAATTCCCCAGTTGATTTTGCAAAACGCTGCAATTTCCCAGCTTCATTCACTTTTCTTCCAATGCGAGTTGCTGTACCAGCTACTACAACCATTAAGTTAGACAAATGAATTGGTGCTTCAATTTTATCAATTCTACCAGAGGTATTCTGCGCAGAAGGTTTGAAGTGTTTAGTTACCATATTCAATCCTTCTACTACCGCACGATTTGTAGATGGCAACACACGCATTACTTTGCCTGTTTTACCCTTATCGTCTCCAGCCAACACCTTTACAGTGTCGCCCTTCTTTACGTGCAATTTTGTTTTGGTTATTTCTTTCTTTGCCATCTCTTATAAAACTTCAGGGGCCAATGAAACGATCTTCATAAACTGTTTGTCGCGCAATTCACGAGCAACAGGTCCGAAAATACGAGTACCTCTCGGCTCGTCGTTGTTGTTTAACAATACGCAGCTGTTCTCATCAAAGCGGATGTACGATCCATCAGGTCTGCGAACTTCTTTTCTCACGCGAACAACTACGGCCTTAGAAACCGAACCTTTTTTCACGTTACTGCCAGGAATCGCTGCTTTCACAGAAACAACAATTTTATCGCCAACGCTGGCATATCTACGACCAGTACCTCCCAACACACGAATGCAAAGAACTTCTTTTGCACCACTGTTATCGGCTACTTTCAATCTTGATTCTTGTTGTACCATCTTATTTAGCTTTTTCTACGATTTCTACCAATCTGAACCGTTTGGTTTTACTCAACGGACGGGTCTCCATGATACGAACGATATCGTTCTCACCACAAACATTTGCCTCGTCATGAGCCGTGTACTTCTTGGTCTTTTTAAAGTACTTACCATATTTAGGGTGTTTCACGTTGCGAACTACAGCCACTACGATAGTTTTATCCATCTTAGCACTGGCAACAACACCAACAATCTCTTTTCTTGCGTTTCTTACCGTTTCCATTAGTTTTCTTGGCTTTCTTGGCTTTGGTTGATTTTCCTTTCGATGGCGTTCATTTCCGCTTCCTGACGACGAGCGTTTAACTCTGTCAACATGCGAGCCACGTCTTTTCTTGCTTCTTTCATTTTGTGAGGATTCTCAATTTGAGCAACAGTGTTCTGAAACCTTAATTTCGTCAACCGTTTTTTCTCCTCCTTGTAGCGCTCAACTAGCTCTTTATTTGGAAGCGTTTTGATATCTGCGTACTTCATTGATTAGTTCTCCTCGTTATAATCTGGACGGACAACAAATTTGCAAGCTACCGGCATTTTCTGTGCCGCCAAACGCATACCCTCTTTGGCTATTTCCATGGGTACACCCGCTACTTCAAACATGATTGTTCCTGGTTTAACAATGGCAACCCAGTATTCTGGAGCACCTTTACCTTTACCCATACGTACCTCTGCAGGCTTTTTGGTAATTGGCTTATCTGGGAAGATCCGGATCCAAACTTGGCCTTCACGCTTCAAGTAACGCGTAACCGCAATACGAGCCGCTTCTAGCTGTCTGGCTGTGATCCACGATGGCTCCATGGATTTCAATCCAAAGCTACCATAGGAAATCAAATGTCCGCGTGTAGCAAGACCCTTCACTTTTCCTTTGTGTTGTTTTCTAAATTTTGTTCTTTTTGGACTCAGCATAGCTTAATTCTCCTTATTAATTCCTTCTACGGCGATCTCCACCACGATCTCCACCACCACGATTACGGTCTCCACCACGCTGATCTCTACGATCAGGACGACTTCCACCACCATCACGGCGACGTTCTTGTTCAACTTGAGGAGCCAAATCTACCTTTCCGTAAATCTCTCCCTTACACAACCATACTTTGATACCGATTTTTCCATAAACCGTCTGGGCTTCCACCAACGCATAGTCGATGTTTGCACGCAATGTATGCAATGGAGTTCTTCCATCCTTATACATCTCAGAACGAGCAATCTCACCACCATTCAAACGACCGCTGATACGAACCTTAATTCCTTCAGCTCCCATTTTCATAGTACCTTGAATTGCATTCTTGATAGCTCTCTTATATGAAAAACGATTCTCAATCTGCTGGGCGATATTCTCTCCCACCAAACGAGCATCCAATTCAGGACGTTTGATCTCGCTGATGTTGATTTGAACATCCTTACCAGT
>CAJBVU010000350.1 GCA_903959115.1 uncultured Bacteroidota bacterium | reverse complement strand
TAACTCAAAGCCATGGCCTCCATTTCTTTGATACGCTCCACATATTGATCATCGCCTCTACGTGCGCCAGGTCTAGAACCAGAAATCGCATCGCAAGCCTGAATCACAGGACTCAACAAAGATGTCATCTCGATCTCGTCGTGGTGTGCTCCAACCGCATTGATTACCTCAGGATGCTCGCCGTACTTCTCACAAATTTTCATACCTAACAAAGCGTGCGGAGTCTCCTCGTCGTTATCTGGACATTTTCCAATATCGTGTAACAATCCAGCGCGTTTCGCCAACTTCACGTTCAAGCCCATTTCCGCAGCCATCGTAGCACATAAACGCGCCACTTCTCTACTGTGCTTCAACAAATTCTGTCCGTATGAACTTCTAAAGCGCATCCGACCCACATAGCGAATCAACTCTGGATGCAACCCTGTAATACCTAAATCTACCACGGTGCGCTCTCCCCACTCAACCACTTCCTCTTCCACCTGTTTCTTCACTTTTTCTACCACTTCCTCAATGCGAGCTGGGTGAATCCTACCATCGCGGATCAAACGCTCCAACGATACACGGGCAATTTCCCTGCGAATTGGGTCGTAACAACTCAATACAATAGTTTCTGGTGTGTCGTCAATCAAAATTTCCACCCCCGTAGCCGCTTCAAATGCCTTGATATTTCTTCCCTCTCTACCAATAATTCTACCCTTCGCATCGTCGCTTTCCAATGGAAAACTCGTCACTGTATTGTCGATCGCTGTTTCCGCAGCCGTCCTTTGAATGGTTTGCAAAACGATGCGCTTTGCCTCGCGTGTAGCACTCAACTTAGCCTCCTCAACGATGTTCTTCGCCAAGGTCAAACCTTCCGTGTGCGACTGCACCTTGATGTTCTCCAACATTTGGGTTTTGGCTTCCGCGGCAGATAAACCAGCCACTTTTTCCAACTGCAACAATTGCTGCTCCCTTAACTGCTGAACATCACGCTCCTTTAATTTGTACGCTTCAATTTGGGCATCCAAACGCTCACGCGATTTGGTCATTTCCTCTTCTTTCGTTTTGTTAGCGCGAATTTTATCATCCAAAGATTGCTCTTTCTGTTTGATGCGATTTTCGCTGTTACCCAACTCATTGCTTCTGCGGTTGGTTTCTTGCTCGTAATCAGAACGAAGTTGCATGTACTTCTCCTTCGCTTCTAAAATCCGATCCTTCTTGATGTTTTCGCCCTGTAATTTGGCTTCTTCAATGATGCTTTGTTTGTCTTTTTCAAGCTGTGTTTTGCGCATCGCTACAAACACAACATATCCAAGGGCCAATCCCACAATGAGAGCGGCGAGGATAAATACGATGTTTTCCATTTTGTGTTATTCCTTTCGTTTTTAATTTACGAAAAGCACACAGCTACCGTGAATCCTGAACAATTATGAGTATAAAACCTTCTCTATCGCCAATAACTCCTGCTCCACGAGCGCTTCATCTCCGCGATGGTTCTTACTATGTCGTACCACTTCACCCGCCAAATCCAATGCCGCCCAAGAAAGACGATCTATGGGTTCTTGCGCATTAAAATTCTTAAATGCGTTAACGCGTTGGTTTAGTACCTGAGCCGACAATCTCACATCTTCCTCATCTTTTACCGCAACACGCAAGCGCAAAGCGCGATTGTCTATGTTAACGTTGATGAGAATGCTATCTGTAGGCTCCACTTAATTGTTATTATTCGTTCAGTAAATCTATGCACTTATCGATATCTCTTACCAATTCATTGATCTTGATCTTTAAATCATGAACATCCGCATTGGCACTAGACATTTCTTTTGCAAGTTTAATCATTTTATTCTCTTCTTTTAACTCATAGAGCGCATTTTTTTGCAATTCTATCGTTTTTTGAAGTTCCGCAATTTGCTGTGTTAAATTTTCATTATTTCCTCGCAATTGCTTGTTTTCCAATGATATCGCCTCTACCGATTCCCTGATTTTTACCAGACGTTGATGGAGTAGATTAGACATATTACAAAGATACGAGAATTTTAATTCCTATTTTCCGCCCCAATCCCACAATCAGTGTCAACAAAACGATCTTAGTTATAACTGCTTCTGTTTTCGGTTAAACCACGATAAACACAACATCGCCAATAACAGAATTGCCAGAATTTTCCCATCTCCCAATCGGTTGTAAACGGTTCGATATTGATTTAAATAGATGGTTTGAGACAATGCCAATTGGGTGCCCACTTGGGTGATTTTCCCGTCATCCAGATGTTTATCCAATGCCACCTCCGCCGATCTTTCATCCCTGCCTTGATACCAACCCGACCGCATCGTAGTTCTTCCCAACGGATCAATAAATCCCGAAATTCCGGTATTTGCACTTCTAACCACCCACTTTCTCTGTTCGATGGCCCTTAACTTGGCATACGAAAAATGCTGCTTGTGCCCTGGCGTATTGTTCCACCAAGCATCATTGGTAATTACAGCCAACCAAGACGCGCCGTCCTTTACATATTCACTCACGTAATCGCCGTAAATGCTCTCATAACAAATGATTGGAGCGACCTTAGAATTGCCTTTTCCCAACGCCTTAGCCGTCGCATTTTTACCCAGTGTACCCGATGCCGAATTCTCATCCAACGAAATCGCCAAACGCTCCAAAAAGGGCAAAACTGTCACAAATGGCAACTGCTCCGTACCCGGAACCAACTTCGATTTATGGTAAAATTGAATATCGCCGCTAACCATAGAGCCACGTAATCGTTCATGTTTAAACCGATCGCTAACAATAGGATGTATCGACAACTCAGGTTGAATCCACAACGCCGAATTGTGCAGCGTATACCAATATTCTAGATTGCTACTCTGCCTGGCCGCCACATCGGGTTTTCCCTTTCCCATCCATGAATACCAATGAATCATGTTTGACCCAATTAACATCGATGGTGGTTTGGTGGCACGAGAATGGTTCAATGAAGAGTCCCCCGCAGCGTTATCTGCAGGACCATTTTTGAGCCAATGGCGCATCAAATATGTGACCTGCATGTCTTGGGCTGGCGAGCCAACATCGATATTTCCAACCAAAGAAGTTTCCGGCCATAAAATGCAATCCGCTGGACCGGCACTGTCCGACGTCTTCGCCATGTCCCTGACCATTTGCATCGGATCTAAAACAAACTTCTCCTCGTAAGGATCGTAATTCGGTTGAATCGACACCACCCTATACGGCTGCTTCAACTTGCTCTTTTTTTGATAAACAAAATCCGATGCGAGCTGTCCCAATAGAACACTCAACAACCCAAAAAGTAAAACTACGGCCACCGGCAAACGGAATCGCATCATCAAACTCCTATTCACATTCAATGGATCCCTATTCAGCGCTTGGTACACTAAAACATTCACCGATAAAATCAAAGCCGTGCCTCCCAAAGTACCCGTGTATTCGTACCATTGAACATACCAAGGCATGCCACTGAATGCGTTGCCTAAAGTTAACCATGGCCAAGACAAATCCCATCTATGATGTCCGTATTCATAAAGTAACCAAAGTGCAATAAATAGCCATTTAGCATCCCATCTGAACCACTTTTTTCTCTGCAACCATCTAGTAAGTCCAAATGGGATAAACATCAACAAAGAATTCAAAATCAACATGGCAATCGCCCCAACATCTGAAGCAAACCAAACCCACCACGTAGTTGAAATATTCCATAGCATCAAAGCCGAAAACAAGACGCCGAAATTCTTCCCTTTGCTCGTGCTCCGACCCCATTCGGCCAAATAAAAAAACGGGACAAATGCTATGAAAACCAAGGGCGTAAATGGCATCGGCTCCCAAGCTAGCCAAAAGAATAAAGCCGGTAAAAACAAACAAACTAACAATTTTAGTCGGTTTTTTTTCGTCTCAGCAGCTATCTCATTTTGCGCTTTATCCATATCAAATTATTGAGTTTTTAATCGTCGTTCAAAGCCAATAGATCATCGCCCTCTTTGGCATTAACACCTTCCAAAACTACCACAAATTCACCCTTAGGCGGATGCGATTTGAAATGATTTAACACTTCTTTAATGGTCCCATTAACCGTCTGCTCAAATTTCTTACTAATCTCCCTTGAAACACTAATTCTGCGATGCTCAGCGCAAGCTTCTTCTAATTGCGTAAGTGTTTTTAAAATTTTATGCGGGCTCTCATAAAAACAAGTGGTGTCTGGATTTGCCGCGAGTGCTAAAATGCGCGTTTGACGTCCCTTTTTCTGTGGTAAAAATCCCTCAAAGCGAAACTGATGCAAAGCAAAACCACTTTTTACCAAGGCCGGTACAAAAGCCGTTGCGCCAGGCAAAACCTCTATTGAAATACCTTCTTTCTGACATGCCCTGGCCAATAGAAATCCCGGATCGGAGATACCCGGCGTCCCCGCATCGCTAATCTGCGCAATTTGTGCCCCCGCCTTCAACTCGGTAATTACATGCTGCAATTTCCCGTGTTCATTGTGCTGGTGAAAGCTCTCCAAACGGGTGTTGATTTCGTAGTGATTTAATAGCACCCGCGACGTCCGCGTGTCTTCCGCCAAAACCTTATCTACAGATTTCAGTATCTCCACCGCCCGATATGTCATATCGCCAAGATTGCCAATGGGCGTTGGTACTAAATATAATTTGCCTTCCATCTTCTACCAACAAAGATACATAACAGCCACAACCAACATCAATATCCCAGTAACAGCATTCACAACATCATTGGTTACCCAACGATATCCTTTTCCCAATGTCCTGGTCCCACCTTCCGAAGAATCCACCAAATGGCCTGATTCGTCCATGTATTTCGCTTGAAAGAGAACGCCCAACACACTATCCAAGACCGAACCCATAAATCCAAAGACTACAACTATCCAAAACAGAGAAGTGGAACTGCCCACCAATGAAAATTCGCTCCATAAAACAAAGATCGCAATCGACACACCGCCCAATAATGCCCCTACAAAACCCGCTCCCGAAACACCGCCGGAAACTCCTTTTAACATCCGCTTTCCCGTGATTATGTTTCGGGGACTTCCACCCCAAACCCTTCCAAAATCGCTGCTCAACGTATCGGCGCAACTCACGGCCAAGGAAATGATTGCCAACAAATGACAAGTTTCACTAAAACGTAAAACCTCCGTATGAATGCCCAAAATAGATTCCAGCCAACCCGAGTCATTCAAAAAAGCCAACATCGCCAAAAGCATAAAAATGCCACCATTTGCCAACACTTGCCAGTGGTCCCTAGCCAAACCCTGCTTTGCATCGCCGCCGTCTTTGGCATTCGCTCGAATTTTTCCCGCCAGCGAACCTAAGACCAAAAATGTAATTAAGGGAAAAATCGACCATTTGGCTAAAAACAAGACAACAAAAGCCAAAAAACCGGCTGCAATCGCTCCGGATACACTTAACCACCTCCATTTCACCAAGCCCACTTCAATGATTATGGGAAGTAACAATTGCATTAAAATCTCAATAATTATTTCCATGCATCAAATAAACACTATTTCCTTTGTTTCGTTGTTACTTTGGGCATGCTTTCCGTGCTTTGGCGATTTTCCCGACCCCACACCCTTATCGGTTCAACCATCAGCATCCTTTCCTTGCTCATTTTGGTGATTTATTGTACACCACCCCCAATACATGAAGTTTCACCCAATGCTTTTACTCTCAGTGATTTCTCCAGCGATTCAGCAACAATAGAAACGAATAATATCTCCGAATCGGCTTATGCGCTGGTTCCGAGTCTAAATGCGTTAAAGCCAAAAATACCCGCCTATAAATCCGCAATCGTTGGATTCATTCCGGTACTCACCAACAAAATCAACACCTTCGCGGCGCTTTTCTTCCCCACCTTATTCGCCTGCCTACTCTGCAACATCTTCATCACAGGGTTAAACCAAATTGTAGATGTAGAACTCGACAAAATTAACAAACCCAATTTACCCCTAGCCTCCGGTGAACTGTCGATGCGAAACGGCAAAATCATCGTTTACACCTCGGGCGTCCTCTCCGTAATAACCGCTTGGTTCATCCAACCCTTTCTTGGCTGCCTAATCACTTCCATCGCCCTCATTGGCGCACTCTATTCCTTGCCACCCATCCAATTTAAAAGATATCACATCTGGGCCGCCAGCGCCATTGCCATTGTGAGAGGCCCGTTAATCAATGCCGGTATCGCCATTCACTTTGCCACCGTGTTATATGGCTGGCCGCTGATCACAATGACATGGCTTGTTCCATTGGTAATTTTTGTCACCGCATTTAGCTTAGGAATTGCCTGGTTTAAAGACATCCCCGATACCCTTGGCGATGAGAAATTTGGTTTTAAAACCCTCGCCGTTGTTTGGAGCAAATCCTCTGCATTTAAATCCGGCGTAATTCTCGTAAGCGGCGCCTATCTCTTAATGGCCTGGCAAATGCCAACCATGGCTGCCAAAATTGCCCATATCATTGTGCTTCTGCTATTTGTTGGGCACGCGTTAAAGGTCGACCTGCAAAATCCCACTTCCGTGAAACGCTTTTACATGTTCTACTGGGGGTTGTTCTTTCTTGAATATGCGATGCTGCCCCTTTTGTTGATGTAAATCTGCTCCCCAAAAATTTTTAGAAATCGTGGATAATTAAGCCCCAAATCCACGCGTGATGCCCTAAATTTGCTAAATTTTTGGAATCATGCCAAAGGACCTATCTCTAAAACACGTACTCATCATCGGCAGTGGCCCGATCATCATCGGACAAGCTTGCGAATTCGATTATTCAGGAACTCAAGCCGCTAGAAGTATTCGCGAAGAAGGCATCAAAGTGTCGCTAATCAATAGCAACCCAGCGACCATCATGACCGATAAAATGAATGCGGATCATGTTTATCTACTACCTCTGACTCCTGAAAGCATTGAAAAAATTCTTCAAGAGCAAGATATCGATGCGGTTTTGCCAACCATGGGCGGACAAACTGCTTTGAACTTGGCCAAAGAATGTGACGAACTTGGCATTTGGGAAAAATACAATTGCAAAATTATTGGAGTAAATATTGTCGCCATCGACAAAATGGAAGATCGCGAGAAATTCCGTCAGTTAATGGTTGAACTGGGCGTAGGCGTTGCAAAAAGTCAGATTGCAAATAGCTTCCTAGAAGGCAAAGAAATTGCACAACGAATCGGCTTTCCTTTGGTAATCCGTCCTAGCTACACACTAGGTGGAACCGGCGGTGCCATCGTCTATAAAAAAGAAGAATTCGATCGTGCCTTACAATATGGCCTTGAGTGCAGCCCAGTGCACGAAGTATTGGTGGAACAAGCCGTATTGGGTTGGAAAGAGTACGAGTTTGAGTTGTTGCGCGATAGCAAAGACGACATCGCTGTAATCTGTACCATCGAAAACTTCGACCCAATGGGAATTCACACCGGGGATTCAATTACCGTGGCACCTGCAATGACATTGAGCGATACTGCCTTCCAAAGAATGCGCGATATGGCTTTCAAGATGATGCGCAGTATGGGTGTTTTCGCCGGCGGTTGTAACGTGCAATTTAGCGTGAACCCTGTGGATGAAGAGATCATTGCCATCGAAATCAACCCCAGGGTAAGTAGAAGTTCCGCGTTGGCATCCAAAGCAACCGGTTATCCCATTGCGAAAATCGCAGCCAAATTGGCCATCGGTTTTTACTTAGACGAACTCAAGAACCCCGTTACCAAGACAACCAGCGCCTTCTTTGAGCCTGCCTTGGATTACGTAATCGTTAAAATTCCTCGTTTCAACTTCGATAAATTCCATGGGGCTGATACCCGACTGGGCTTCCAAATGAAGTCGGTTGGTGAAGTCATGGCCATCGGAAGAAGCTTCCAAGAAGCACTCCAAAAAGCTTGTCAGAGTCTCGAGATTTCCCGTCACGGCCTCGGTGCTGACGGCAATAAAGTGAGTCGCAACCTAGAAGAATTGGTTCACGGTATGGAGTATGCCAGCTGGAACCGAGTTTTCCAGATCAAAGATGCATTGGCATTGGGCGTTCCCATTAGCAGCGTGCAAAAAATTACCCGCGTAGACCGCTGGTTCCTAGAGCAAATCGCCGATTTGGTAAAAACCGAAACGGAAATCAGAAGATATAATATCGATAATGTTCCTGCGGCATTATTGAAAATCGCAAAAGAAAAAGGATATAGCGATGAGCAGATTTCTTGGTTGATGGGTGGTAATACTACTGCTGACCAAGTATGTGAAAAACGTTATAGCCTCGGCATTCGCCGCGTATATAAAATGGTTGATACCTGTAGCGCAGAATTCCCAAGTCCTACCAATTACTTCTATTCAACCTTCGATGGCGAAAACGAAAGCATCGTCAGCGATAAGAAAAAAATCTTCGTGCTGGGTAGCGGTCCAAATCGCATCGGACAGGGTATCGAATTTGATTACAGTTGTGTTCACGGAATCATGGCCGCTCGCGAAGCCGGTTATGAAGCCATTATGATCAATTGTAACCCCGAAACGGTAAGTACCGATTTTGATATGGCAGATAAACTCTACTTTGAGCCCGTTTATTGGGAGCATTTGTGGGAGTTGATTCAACACGAGAAACCCGAAGGCGTTATCGTTCAGTTGGGCGGACAAACTGCATTGAAATTGGCCGAAAAACTCCAAGAAAAAGGCATTAAAATCATTGGTACCAGCTACGATAACATGGACATCGCCGAAGATCGCGGTCGCTTCAGTGAAATGCTGGCCCAGTTAGATATTCCATATCCAAAGTTCGGTGTGGCCCTGGATGCGGAAGAGGCAATCGTGATTGCAAATCAAGTGGGTTATCCTGTGTTGGTTCGTCCAAGCTATGTATTGGGCGGACAGGGGATGGTGATTGTAATCAACGACGAAGACTTGGAAAAGGCGGTTGTTAAATTGCTTGGCGATTTGCCGGGAAACAGGGTGTTGATTGATCACTTCTTAGATCGTGCGGAAGAAGCCGAAAGCGATAGTATTTGCGATGGCGAAGACGTTCACATATTGGGAATGATGGAACACATCGAACCCGCTGGTATTCACTCTGGAGATTCAAGTGCTGTGCTTCCTCCGTTTGCGCTGAGTGAAAAAGTGCAAAACCTGATGATCGAATACACGGAAAAATTGGCCCATGCATTAAATATTCGTGGATTGATGAACATACAGTTTGCAATCAAAGATGAAAAAGTATATGTGATTGAAGCCAATCCAAGGGCGTCTAGAACTGTGCCTTTCATTTGTAAGGCTTACGATTATCCTTATGTGAATATGGCAACAAAGGTGATGTTGGGCGCAAACAAGATCAAAGACTTTACCATCCCGGCTCGACCTTCAGGCTATGCGATAAAACAACCCGTATTTAGCTTCAACAAATTCCAGGGTGTAAGTCGCGAATTGGGTCCCGAAATGAAGAGTACCGGCGAGAGCATTTTGTTCATCAAAGACTTGAAAGATCCAGCCTTCCGCGAATTATACAAGCAGAAGAGCATGTACTTGAGTTATTAAATCATTGGTGGCGCTCGCCACCAATCCCCAATTATTTTTTAAACAAGAGAGGGGCGCCTGCGGCGCCCCTCTCTTGTTGTTATTTTGATTCTTATTGTTATTCTGATTTTGGCGAATCGCCAGTATTTGTATTTGTTGAATCAGTATTCGGTTTGGGTCCGTTCACGGGTCTAGGACCCCCTTCCGGCCTTGGACCTCTATTGTCAGGTCGAGGACCACGATTTTCTCCTACAGGCCTTGGGCCGCCTTCCGGTCTTGGACCTCTGTTGTCAGGGCGTGGACCACGGTTTTCACCTACAGGCCTTGGACCGCCTTCCGGTCTTGGACCTCTGTTGTCAGGGCGTGGACCACGGTTTTCACCGGCTGGCCTTGGACCGCCTTCCGGTCTTGGACCTCTGTTGTCAGGGCGCGGACCACGGTTTTCACCGGCTGGCCTTGAACCGCCTTCCGGTCTTGGACC
>CAJBVU010000349.1 GCA_903959115.1 uncultured Bacteroidota bacterium | reverse complement strand
GTTTACTTCAAAAAGATGGTTGGTCCTTTAATTTAATTTACGTAATTACATTTGGTGGATTCATTGGATTAGCCAATTTCTTACCTACTTATTTCCATGATCAATTTGGAGTAACAAAAGTTGAAGCTGGTCAGTTAACAATGCTAGCAGCCGTGATGGGCTCAGCGGTTCGAGTAGTAGGAGGTTGGGCTGCCGATCGATGGGGTGGAGTAAATACTTTAACTGCGATTTTTGGATTCGTTATCTTAACGATCATTTTAGCAGCCTTCCCAGTCGGCGTTGTAGGAACTACAATATTATTCATGGTAACATTTGCTGCTCTTGGTGCAGGAAATGGAGCACTGTTTCAACTTGTTCCATTGCGATGGCCTCTTGCGACAGCTGTTGCAGGTAGTATGATTGGAGAGATTGGGGCACTTGGAGGAAGTTTTATTCCAAATGCTATGGGGCTTTCTAAACAAAATACAGGTTCATTTTTCTGGGGATTCATTGCCTTTGCAATATTAGCTGTAATTGCATTTGTTGTATTAAGAGTTGCGCAACGTAAATGGACTAAAACCTGGGTTGAAAAAGGGGGACGTGCAAAAATTATTAAAGAAGAAATTGAATTTGAAATACAGGAGCATGTACCTGGCTTAACAAAATCTGTAAATAAAGGTAATAATGAATCATTAGCATACCGTACAATCATATATCCTGTTGGTAATTCAGAATTGGCTGAAAAAGCAAGAAGTCATGCTGCTTACTTAGCGAATACGACCGGTTCTAAACTATTGTTGTTATATGTAAATGAAAAGTCGCATAGTACTGGACTTCTTTCTACAGATGCTGATAATTTCGCAGCAATTAGAGAATCATGGATTCAAGCTGGTAAACAAGCTTTGATAAATGAAGCCAAGAAATTGAACGAATTAGGAGTGAGTAATGTTGAAGCTGTATTTGGTCAGGGTGACGTTGCTCATGAAATTGTGACAATTGCCAATGAAAGAAATGCTGAATTAATTTTACTTGCAAGCCATATTGCGTCACCTTTGGGTAAATTGCTTATGGGATCAAGAACACATGAAATTTTCAAAGAGGCGACTTGCCCAATTTTGAGAATCGTTAGATAATTATAAATTTAAACTAAAAGTTATGTCAACTTGGTTAAACAAATGGGATCCAGAAGATGAAGTATTTTGGAAAACCGAAGGAAGTTCACGGGCATGGAAAACGTTATGGATCACTACTGGCGCTTTAACATTCTCTTTTGCAACGTGGTTTATTATGAGTGCGCTCGTCGTAAAGCTAAATGGTATTGGATTTAAATTCACACAAGATCAATTGTTTTGGTTAGCTGCTATGCCAGGATTAGCTGGAGGTATTTTAAGAATCATTCATACATTTTTATTGCCGATCTATGGAACTCGACACGTCATTTCGATTTCTACATTTCTTAAAATAATACCATGTATGTACTAGAGAGTTAACAGATGCTGTTGTAGTGTCCAGGGACTCCGCAGAAACAAAATGTAATCAGACTATCACGGGGCCTACATACGGTGCTGATTACATTTTGGAAATACTTGGTCAAAAGTGGTGGGCGGTAAGAAACCACCTTGCTTTAAGAAATCGTCAAAATTTAGTACTTGGAAAAAATAATCAAGTCTCGCTTACGATTGGTCAGATTCTCGGAACTGCTGCTGAAAATGCCGGATGGCTTTTGCGTTCTCATCTCTGCATGCCGTATTTTGATTTTCGAGAAACAGTTGCCGCGCAATTGGCCACAAAAAAATGCTCCCAGATAAATGGATGGTCTTGCCAGAGGTGGCTCATCGCACCTTGGAAAGAACGACCCAGCGGGGGGTGCGAACGATTTCTCAC
>CAJBVU010000348.1 GCA_903959115.1 uncultured Bacteroidota bacterium | reverse complement strand
TCCATCCCGCGATTTATTTTCGTAGCCCGTAGGGGAGTCGAACCCCTCTTTCCAGGATGAAAACCTGGCGTCCTAACCGATAGACGAACGGGCCATCTAAGGGGCTGCAAAGATACAAAGAAATTTGTAAAACAATGCAGTTCCCAAAAAAATTACGCTGATTCGTGCTTAGTTATTATTCCATCGCCCCATAATTCTTCTAGTTGATAGAAACTTCTCTTTTCTTCTGAGAATATATGAACGACAACATTGATGTAATCTAGGAGTACCCATTCTGACTCGTCGTTTCCTTCGCGGTGGGCGGGTTTCTCTCTCAATGCCTTTCTAACTTCGTCTTCAACGCTGTCTGCAATCGCATCTACTTGTCGGGCTGAACCACCATGACAAATCACAAAGAAATCGGCAAATGCGCTTGAGGTTTTTCTTAAATCTAGCGAAACGATTTTGAACGCTTTTTTCTCTTGCATTCCGTGAACCATCACGGCCACTAACGCTTCTACTTCTGATGTTTGAATCTTTTTTGCCATCTAATCGCTTACTTTGCTACAAAGAACGCCATTTTGTTAGACTTTCAGTTCATTCGGCCCATTGGGGACATTCATCTTTTTTACATTTCAAGGTGCGATTCTACGCAAAGTGCGATAATTGCATTGATTGAGCAAGGTGCGATGGGATTGGCGAATCGTTCTTTGCCATTGGCACTTTATACGGATGACCAGCAAAACGGTAGGGGACAGCAGGGCAACGACTGGAATTCAGATGTCGGAAAAAATAGCACAATCACAATTGCATTTCCTCTTATGTCATCTCAAAATATGGATGTCGTTCAATGGAATAAGGCATTGAGTGTTTCGATTTTAGCGCCGATTCAGAAGCAAGTGAAAGAACCTTTGTTTCTCAAATGGCCCAATGACATTGTCACTGAATCAAAAAAAATCGGTGGACTGTTGATGGAAATTACACAAATAGGGGATCAAAAATTTTTACTTCTGGGTATTGGCATCAATGTAAATCAGTTGGATTGGCAAAATCAACCCAAAGCAACTTCCTTGGCGAAGATTCAAGGCGATGCATTTGATCGCGACGAAGTGATGGATGCGGTGGTTTTTTCTTTGGATGATATTTGGAAAAATAGGAAGGATTTGCAGGCCGAGTATAGAAAATCCCTTTGGAAGATGGGTGAGCAAGTGATTCTTGAAATTCAATCGGAAGTGAGACGTGCTGCTTCCGAGGCATCCTCATTAATTGGAGTTGGAGATAGAACAAATTCGGCTACTGACAGGATATTTAGTGTCGGGGAGCAGGTTCAAGGGTTGTTGATGGATGTTGATCAACTGGGCAGAATTGTAATTGAGTATGGGGAGGGAGAATTTTTGGCGTTTCATCACGGTCAAGTCCGTTTACAATTTTAGTCTTACGTATGAATTTGGTCATTTAATGCGATTTGAGTGAACGAAAAAGTACATTGTTCGGTCTAAGCACTAATTTAGGACACTAATTATGGATCGCAAACAGTTTTTTGAGTCGTTAAAGCCAAGTTTTTTGACTTCTAGGGAAGAGGAAAAGCTGGGGTTAGGCAGTGTTTCTGCACCCAACACGCAATTTGAGTCGGCGGGATCGGGCGTAACTCGAAGGACCAATACCGGCATCAAAGCCTATGCAGGCACATTTGGTGATGCGGAATTGTTGCATTTGATGCGCCGGAGCATGTTTGGCGTGAAATATGGCGAATTCAAAAAACTTCGTGGAAAGACCTTGCAGGAGGCCGTAGATGAAATATTAACCGTACCTGCATCGTTGCCAAATCCTCCAATAAATAACTACGGCAATTTGGTAACGGACCCCAATGTTGCTTACGGCTCAACATGGGTCAATGCTCCATTAGACCCCGCCGTAGAATTTTATCGCAAAGGCAGTGTCAAAAATTGGATTTGGGGCTTAATGGTAAATCAAACGCCTGACATTCAAGCCAAGATGGTTTTGTTTTGGCACAATCATTTTGCATTACAATTTTTAGAAATACCAGATTCTCGCGCCTGCTACACATACACCAAAGTGTTGTATAAACATGCTTTGGGAAATATGAAGGATTTAACCCGGGCAATTACAATTGATCCTGCGATGCTATTTTATTTGAATGGCCGATTGAACACAAAAAGGGCGCCGGATGAAAATTACGGACGTGAGTTACAAGAGCTATTCACCCTGGGTAAAGGCCCCAATAGCAAGTACACCGAGGACGATGTGAAAGCCGCTGCAAGGGTGCTTACGGGTTGGAACATCAATCCGTTAACCAATCCTTTTACCACTACTTTTTTAAATACCAATCACGACACAACAGATAAGAAGTTTAGTGCTTTTTATGGAAATACAATAATTAAGGGTCAGTCGGGCATCAATGCAGGAAATACCGAGCTGGATGATATGCTTACCATGATGTTCAAGGTGGATGAAGTGGCTTTGTATTTATGTCGGAAACTATACGAGTTCTTCGTTTATTATGAAATTGATGACACTGTTGAAACCAATGTGATTGTGCCCTTAGCCAAGGTATTTAGGGATAGTGGTTACGATGTCAAAACGGTTTTAAAGACGTTATTATCTAGCGAACATTTTTACGATACTTGGAATCGTGGATGTGTGATAAAAGATCCGATAACCCAACAAGCGGGATTTTGTAGGGAGATGGAAATACAATTTCCTGCATCAACCGACTATTTTTTGTTATATAAAATGTGGGAATTGGGCAGCGCCTTTGGAGAACTTACACAGTTGAATTTGGGAGATCCACCAAACGTTGCGGGTTGGCCTGCGTGGTATCAAAAGCCGATGTTCCATCGCAGTTGGATCAACAGCGACACATTGCCGAAGCGAAACCAGTTTACGGATTACTTGTTGTTGGTGGGGTACAAAGTGGGCACCTACACTTTGTTATTAGACCCATGGATTCTGACCAAGCAATTTTCTGACCCAGGAACACCAGATACATTGATTTCAGATGCGACCAATTTCTTATTGCCGATGGAATTGAGTGCGGGTCAAATTAGTGGATTGAAAGAAATTTTACTCCCTGGCGGCATTCCTGATTACAATTGGAATGATGAGTATCGCGCTGCCACAGACGCATCGGACCCGAATCATAAAACCGCATTAACTACTGCAACTTCCAAGCTTCGTTATTTATACAAAGCCATCATGAACCTTTCAGAATACCAATTGTCATAAGCCATGAAACGCAGATCATTTGTAAAAGCAACCGCAGCGGCGGGTACAATTTTGCCGATCACATTGAACGGCATGGGCGTGAAGGCCTATGAAGACAATCCGTTGTTTAACGCCTTGGGTCGTAGAAGTGCAGATGGAAAAGTCCTTGTAATAATTAACTTATCGGGTGGAAACGACGGTTTAAATACCCTGATTCCATTGGATCAATACAGCAATTTGAGCAAGGCGCGAAATAGTATCTTGTTGCCCGATACCAAAGTACTTTCGTTGAATGGTAAGTCAGGAGTAGGCTTGCACAACAAACTTACCGGATTGCAGAGTTTGTATAATAATGGATTGGTAAGTGCAATTCAGGCTGTGGGTTACCCCAATCCGAGTTATTCGCATTTTCGTGCAACCGACATCTGGAATAGTGGTTCTGATAGCAATGAAAGTTGGACAACGGGTTGGATGGGGCGATATTTAGATAGTCGTTTTGCGGGTTATCCTTCAGCATATCCTACAGCGGCGATGCCTGATCCCTTAGCGATTCAGATTGGACAAATGGTATCCCTTGGATTCATGGGGCCTTCGGTGAGTATGGGCATGGCGATTACAGATCCCAATTCTTTTTACAATTTGGCCAATGGCACAACCGATAACACTCCGGATACACCCGCAGGTCATGAATTGGCGTTTTTGCGTTTGATGGCACAGCAGAGCAATCAATATGCTACGATTGTAAAAAATGCAGCGGCCAAGGGCACGAATAAATCTACCAAATACCCAGCTACAGCGGGAAGACAACCACTTGCGGATCAGTTAAAAATTGTTGCTAAACTCATAAGTGGTGGCTTAAAAACCCCGGTTTATATGGTCACTTTGGGTGGATTTGACACACATAGTCAACAGGTAGACACAACGGATCATACAACGGGAATGCATGCCAATTTGATGCAGCAATTGGGTGATGCGATTGCCGCTTTTCAGGATGATTTGATGTTACTAGGATTGGACAATAGGGTTGTAGGGATGACATATAGTGAGTTCGGAAGGCGGGTAATCAGCAACGCCAGTGACGGAACAGATCACGGTGCCGCTGCTCCTTTGTTTGTGTTTGGTAATGCCGTGCAAGGAGGTGTTATTGGTGCCAATCCTACCATTCCTTCCACTGTAACGGTGAATGATAACGTGCCAATGCAATATGATTTTAGACAGATTTATGCATCTGTATTGAAAGATTGGTTTGAGTTAAGCGATGCTGATGTAAAGTCGGCGATGGGTAATAAATCGTTTAATACATTGCCAATTTTCAAGAATAATACAGCTACGGTTGAGGACTATGTAGACCTTGTGAGCAGGATTTCTCTGAATAAAATTTACCCAAATCCAGCAACGGAAAACACAGATATTGAATATTTTACAGAGTCGGGCACTGTTAAATTAACTGTATTTGATGCGATGGGTCAGCAAGTGGCTATTTTGAAAGAAGGATGGCATGCACATGGGACGTACACAGTGAATTTTGATGTGAGGGGATTGCGGAAGGGCAATTATTATGTTCAGTTGTCGCAGGGAGAAAAAAGACAAACCGAAGTGCTTTTGGTTCAATAATTTTTCTTGGGGGTGTGATAGGACAAATATTTGTTTTATATTTGCAGTCCAAAAAAATTGCCCTATCGTCTAATTGGCAGGACAGCGGTTTTTGGTACCGTATGTCTAGGTTCGAGTCCTAGTAGGGCAACAAATTGTAGGTTTGATGATATCCGGTGCGTATAATCGCAGCCAGAGAGACAGTAAAATCGAAAGTTATGACATCATTAATACACCCCGTAAAAATTTTCGCAGGCAGTGCATCTGCCGCCCTCACGCAGGACATTTGTGAGTTCTATGGAACTACGCCTGGCGACATGACCGTTTCGCGTTTTAGCGATGGGGAGTTTCAACCCGTATTTAACGAGAGTGTTCGCGGATGTGATGTTTTCCTAATTCAGAGCACTTACCCCAATTCTGACAATTTGATGGAGTTGTTGATGTCGATTGATGCGGCTAAACGTGCCAGCGCCAATTACATCACCGTGGTGATTCCTTATTACGGTTTCGCACGTCAGGATCGTAAGGACAAACCAAGGGTTTCTATTGCTTCTAAATTGGTTGCGGATTTGTTGCAAACAGCGGGTGCAAATCGTGTGATGACAATGGAATTACATGCTCCTCAGATTCAAGGATTTTTCAATGTACCCGTGGATCACTTGGAGAGTTCGATCATTTTTGCTCCTTACATTAAAACATTAGCCGATGAGAATATTGTGATTGCTGCACCCGACGTGGGCGCATCGAACAGAATCAGAGAGGTGGCGAAGATTTTGAATTTGAATATGGTGATTTGCGACAAAGAACGTCGTAAAGCCAACGAAATTGCAAACATGACGGTGATTGGGGATGTAGAAGGAAAAGATGTTGTGTTGATTGACGATATCATTGATACGGGAGGGACTTTGTGTAAGTCGTCTTCTATGTTGATGGACAAAGGGGCAAGATCGGTACGCGCGCTATGCTGTCACCCTGTATTGAGTGGAAAAGCTTACGAGAACATAGAGAATTCAGTATTAACCGAGTTGGTGGTTACGGATACGATTCCATTGAAGCATCATTCGGATAAGATCAAGGTGGTTTCTGTGGCTCCGTTATTTGCTAGGGCGATACGCAATGTGCATGAGCACGGAAGTATCAGTTCATTGTTTAAGCAGGTGTTTGCTCATCAAACGAAGATTGAATTAAAATAAGTAAAAAATTAAGAATAGTATAATATGAAAACCATTTTTCTAAAAGGCGAATTGCGCGACGAAGTAGGTACTCGCACAGCGAAAGTATTGCGTGCCGAAGGCAAAGTACCTTGTAACATGTATGGTTTGGCAGATGGCAATATGAACTTTGCTGTTTACCATGCCGATTTCAAAAATTTGGTATACACACCAAACGTATACAAAGTAAAAATTGAGTTGGGTGGCAAAAATTACGATGCCATTTTACAAGATATTCAATTTCACCCTGTGTCTGACATGATCATTCACTGTGATTTTGTTGCTGTTGATGCAAACAAGGCCGTTGTTATGGAAATTCCAGTGCGCGTAGTAGGTAATTCACCTGGTGTTCGTGCCGGTGGTAAGTTAGTGAAGAAGTTGAACCGTTTGCGCGTGCGTGGTTTGATCCAAGATTTGCCAGATTTCATTGATGTAAATATCGATACTTTGGAAATTGGTCAATCTGCCAAGGTGAGTAACGTTCAAGTTTCAGGATTTGAGTTGTTGGATTCTCCAGCGAACGCAATCGTATCAATTAAGACAACTCGTGCATTGATGCAGGCTGCTGCAGATGCTGCGAAAAAATAATTTATTTATTATCAACAAAAGGGCCCCCGAGCAATTGCT
>CAJBVU010000347.1 GCA_903959115.1 uncultured Bacteroidota bacterium | reverse complement strand
TAGGGAGGATTTCCGACGACTAAATTGAATTGGGCGCCAATTGGAAGTGTAAGGGAATCCCCTATGTAAGCATTTAATTTATAAATTCCGGTTGGATCTAGGAGCTTTTTTAGTTTACGGACATTTGCGGCATTAATGTCGGCGAAATAAAGGATATTTTCGACAATGTGCTTATATGTAAAATAATTCCTAAGAATTTTAATAATATCGACGACGAACCCACCTTTTCCAACAGCGGGCTCGAATATTTTATTGGATTTATTTTTCCAGAATGCCGGCGGGATAGTTTTTAACATTTCGGCGCGAATAGTGTGTGGTGTCCCGTATTCAGCATATTTTATTTTTTCTTGATTTGTTGAATTCATATTCATATTATTATTGGATAAAAAAGATTTATAATTTTTAGGGATTTTTACTACGAGGACGAATCAAAGTTCATTTCTGGTAGCCAAGAGTATCACCCCATCCATCTTTGATTGGATCTTTCCCACCATTGCTCAAACATTCTCGACAAGGCGATGAGTCATGATTGAGAAAGTTCCCATGCTTGCAAATGCGATAGGATTCTGAGGATTCTGATGATGTTGGGACAGCAGCCATGGCTTGCGCGACTGGTTCAGGTGTAGGGAAAGAAACATTCAACTTGGTTGCGATTGGATCCATTGCTGAAACCCAATGCCTTAATTCCTCGCGCATAAGCGCAGGGTCGGCATTCAAATCTCGAGCAAGTTTTTCCGCAGTACCATTCTCCATGAGGTCGCCAAATGCAATTGCTTGTCCAGATTCAACTGCAACAGTCTCTGAAGTGTATGTTGACGAATCAAGCTGCACGATTCTTCTTGCATTCGGGTTTGGTTTTGCTTTGCCAATAAAATCAGGAAAAAAGAGGAGGACCTGATTAGTCCGAGGACATTTTGGGTCTATTTGAATCCCTGATTCGGTCACAACTGCAACCTTAATAGCAGCGGTTATATGCCCTTGAGCAAGAGACATAATGTCACTCGAAGTTTTACCTGACTGAATCATGTACAAAAAGAAATTTGGCACCTCAATAGTACCAGTTGGATTTGGACCGACTGCCTGCAAGACTTTCCTCAGAATAGAAGGTGGCAAAAGATGAGAAGCAATTGAACGTTGCGTACAGCCGATGAACGTGTAGACATCCTTTGAAACCATCGCTTTGAATGCATCAATCGCAATAGTGACATCAACCTTTCGAAAATCACACTGTAATCTCTTGGAATGTTCTGAGCTCCTGGCGTAATCACATGCAAACTCCATCGCGCTCTTAGGAGTGACGAAAGGTAGTTTTTCCAAATCCTTCGCCAATTCTTTGATGAATGGTTGCCGCTTGTAGAATTCAAATGCATGGCGTACGTCTTTCTCGGTATATTCCCCGGATGGGGGAGCGTGTGACGAAACGTAGTTTTCAGCAAACTCGCGAGCAACTGATTCATCAACAAACCATGAAAGCAACAATTGTTGAATCGCGATTTTCAATCGCTGTTGCGCTGGCTGTTGCGCTGGCTGTTGCAGTTGAGACTGGGGAGACTGGGAAGATTGTGAGCGGTGGTTACCCCACCTTCCACCAACCGCACCACCACTTGAGGCGGCGGGTATGGGGTCGGCATAAGCTGCTTCACCTCCTCTGAATTGTGGTTTCTCACGCACAGTTGACACTGTGAGTTGGAACGATTCTCCATCTTCGATAAAGGTACATCCATTTGCTGCAAGAGCTCTGGTTGCATCTTCTTGGGAGAGGAATGTGACGAACGCAAAAGGAGTTTGACCTCTTGTATTGACCGTTACGACTACTCCCCGAAAACCCATCTCGATAAAAATCAGCCTCAATTGGTTGTTGGTCATCTGTGAAAAACCCGTCACATACACTTGGTGTGATGGCGGGGG
>CAJBVU010000346.1 GCA_903959115.1 uncultured Bacteroidota bacterium | reverse complement strand
TCCGGTTCAAACTTTTCAATAGCCCAATCAATTGGAACTTCTCCATTGGCATTGTTAAATGCATTTACTTGGATGGCTTTGGTTGGCGTTGGTTTGTTTACAGGCGATGCAATTGCTGCAGGTACTTTAACGATTGTGCTTCCAATCGATGGGTCATTTGCTTGTGCATTTATTGATAGGTCGCTGATAGGCGTCTTTTGTATTTGGGAATTGGCTATAATCGACTGGATGTCTTGAAAATGAGGTAATTCCTTAAGTTGAATCTTGTCAGCAACGAGTTCCAACGAATCAAAATTGTCCTTTGGAAAAATATTCCGTGGGGCAATTTCGAAACTTCTCCTGTTTAGTTGAATTAAGGTCAAAGGGTAGTCCGATGCTGGATAGCTGCTGTTTCCGTATGCCCCCTGTCGCTGTACCTTACTCGCAAATTCTTTGCCCCGTGGTTCGCCATACATTCTTACCACTTTGTTTGGCATTAATCCCGCTAGGTTGTAGAACAGTGCAGCGAATGGAATCGCAACAATTCCTGTAAAAAATCCTTCTAATCCTTGGTTCAACGACGAGTTTAATGAGCTTGAAATTATATTTGATGCAATAGTGCCAAATGACTGCCCACGACGGATATTTCTGATATAAGTATAAGGTATGTAGTCGATGCCTTTGCCTTGGGAAACAAAGACCCCGCTATCTTGAGCGGAAATCAAATAGCCGCCGTATTGATCACTGTTTTTATAGTTGTAGGCGCCTGTCCGGATATCTTTGAACCCAGGCCAAGTATCAGTAAATAATCGGACCTGAATCCATCTGTATTGCCATATCGCATCACACACGAATTGTCCATCACTCGACGGCTCTGGGCGTGAGAGATTGTCAAAATAACTTTGATCGATGAGTCTTGGCGATAGTTTGCCATTATAAACATAAGTGCTGCGCGGAACGGCATCTAACTCGATTTGGATTGATTGAATTTGAAAGTATCCATTTTCAAAATATGCCGTTCTTCTTGATTCATAGGCATAAGAATCACTTACACGATTTATCGGAAAATAGGGCCTCGTCTCAAATTGCGCTGCAAGGGTGTTCCAAGACAGTAGAATGAGGAGTAAAACAATTTTATTGATCCTGTGAAACTGCATCCAAACAAAATTATCTCATTTCCAAGGATCCAACTTGCGATTTTCCGTAATGGGGTGCTGTCTGTTTTGCGATTTTCCGTAAAGTGATTTGGTGAAAAATATCTATTTTGCGAAATGTCTCAAAAGTTTTTTTCTAAATCGTTTACGCTAGTTGCTCTGCTTTTTATTACGGTTATTTCTGTAGTATCAGGGCAAGATTTAAATAGTCCTCTGCCATTTGATACTACGGTGACAACGGGTACGCTATCCAACGGGCTCAAGTACTACATCAAACCAAACCCAAAACCCGAAAAAAAGGTGGAGTTGCGTTTGGCCATTAATGCAGGTTCTATCTTGGAAAATAATGATCAGCAAGGGCTGGCGCATTTTATGGAGCACATGAATTTTAACGGGACAGAACATTACCCAAAAAATGAATTGGTGGATTTTTTACAATCCATTGGGGTTCAGTTTGGTGCGGATTTGAATGCCTATACCAGTTTTGATGAAACCGTTTATATTTTACCCATCCCTACCGATAAACCAGATAATTTGAGCAATGGCTTTGAAGTGCTTTCTGATTGGGCGCACAATGCCTTGATAACAGATAAAGATGTAAACGAAGAAAGAAAGGTTGTTTTGGAAGAAAGCAGGGGAGGTAAAGGGGCACAAGATCGGATGATGAAAGTATATCTTCCCAAATTGATGGCGGGTTCGCATTATGCTGAGCGACTTCCCATAGGAAAAGACGAGATTCTAAAGAATTGCGACCCTGAAGCCATTCGTTCCTTTTACAGAGATTGGTACAGACCGGATTTGATGGCGGTAGCCGTAGTAGGTGACGTTTCTGTGGCCCAAGCAAAGGCATTGATAGAGAAATATTTTGCCCCGTTAACCAATCCTGATACGGAAAGGACTAGAGTGACTTTTGATGTTCCAGCCTATAAAGCCAAAGAGGCTATGGTCTTAACGGATATAGAAGAAACCAATCAATCGTTTAGCTTGAATTACTCGTCAAAAAAGTCAAAATCAAATGCGACTTTACAAGAGTATCGGAGCTCGATCGTGAAATCTTGTTTCGAACAGATTTTAAATACCCGATTGCAAGATCTCACCCAAACTGCGAACCCACCCTATCTATATAGTTATGCTGGAATTGGCGGTTGGTCGAGAGGTTATGAGAGTTTTTCACTCACCACGGTAGCTTCCAATGATATGAAAACTGCAATCAATGCTTCCATTGGCGAAATCGTTAAGGTACAGAAATTCGGTTTCACCCAAGCAGAGTTGGATGTGGTGAAGAAATCTATGCTGAGTTATATGGAAAGAAGTTATAATGAGCGAAATACCACAGAATCAGGACGATACGTTGATGAGTTGGTTCGGAATTTCTTGACCCAGGAATCTGTTCCGGGTACTGCCAGTGAGTATGAATATTACAAGATTTTTTTACCGGGTATAACCGTAGATGAAGTCAATGTTGTAGCCCAAAACTGGTTGGATGATAACAAAACCTATTTTGCGATGTGCCAAGGACCAGAAAACAGCGCGGTCAAAAATCTGACAAGTAAGAAATTGTTGAAGTGGGTGAATGAGGCGTTTAAACAGAATGTGGAAGCCCATGTTGAACGCGCATTAGCTACTTCTTTACTTGCGGAAGAGCCCGTAGCCGGCAAAATATTATCAGTAGAAAATGATACGCTATTAGGTGTAAATACTTACACTCTGAGTAACGGAATCAAAGTAACAGTTAAGTCGACCAATTTCAAATCGGATCAAATCCTAATGATGGGCGAGAAAAAAGGTGGTAGCGGTCAATACGGAGTGGCAGATAAGTTGAATACAATGTTCATGAATGAAATGATTTCTACGATGGGTTATGGGCAGTTTAGTCCAATAGACCTTTCAAAGTTTTTAGCCGGTAAAAATGCGAGAATTGCTACCAATTTTAGCGGAAATAGTAATGGCGTTTTTGGTAATTCTACGGTAAAAGACCTGGAAACAATGATGCAGTTGAACTATCTCAAGTTAACCTCACCGCGCAAGGATATGGATCTCTTTCAAGGGAGTATTTCTAACTCCATTGCAGGCCTAAAAGATGCTAAATCAAGCCCGGAAGCTGCCTTTATTGATTCAATGGTCAAGGTGTTTTATAAAGGACAACCTTTTGCCCCAATCAATATTCCTACCGAAGCAGAATTGAAGAGTACTAATCTGGATCGAATCATCGAAATTTATAAGACGGAATTTGGCAATGCCGATGGGTTTCATTTCTTTTTTGTGGGTAATGTGGATGAAAAAATTCTACTGCCATTGGTGGAAAAATACATGGCCAGTTTGCCTACGAAAGGAACAATTCCAATGTCAAAGGACAATGGTTTAAGACCGATTTATGGCCGGAATGAGTTTGTATTTCACAAAGGAAAAGAGCCCAAAAGCCTTGTTTTAGCTCAGTTCTATGGCGAATTGCCATTTTCGCATGACGCTGCCTTGAAAGCAGATTTGTTGGGGGAAATTTTGAATATCAAAATCATCGAAGAATTAAGGGAGAAAATCGGGGGGATCTATAGTGGAGGCATTTATTCAGATGTAAGCGATGAGCCCTATGACAATTACTCTTTCGTTTTATATCTACCTTGTGGTCCTGAAAGTGTTGATACGTTGATCAAAGCATCGATGGCTGAGATAGATCGCATCAAACGAGAAGGCCCATCAATCAAAGACCTCGAAAAAGTAAAGTTGGCCAAAGTTGAGGCTTATCGAGAATCAATAAAAACGAATGGATATTGGGGTAGCTATCTTGGCAAAATCAAATGCAATGGATATGATGCTAGGCGTTTCCTGGAATATGAATCGGTTGTGAACGCGGTTACTGCTGAGCAAATTCGAGAAACTGCCAATCTGATGCTAAGCGGGGAGAATACGTTTAAGGCGATATTGTATCCGGAGAAATAACCAACGATCTTTGATTTCTATGCAATCTTGGGTTCTTTCAGACAACAAACTCACCAAAACCTTCGAATTCAAAACGTTCGAAGAGGCTATTGATTTCATGGTTCGCGCTAGTAAAGTAATTAGCGAATTGGACCATCACCCGGAATGGACTAACGTTTACAACCGAGTGATGGTGTCGCTGTGTACCCACGATGCAGGTAATGTAGTTACCCAAAAAGATCACGATTTGGCATCTGCGCTGGATCGAGTTTTATAATGAATAGCTAATTGCAGTAGTGTCTTGCGAACCAACCGTGGTAAAGGTTTGATTTAATAACTTGTGGCAATTCTGCCCTCGCGGTAGCCAATCCGCAAGGATTAAATAAGTGTGAACAATGATTTTATATTTTGTTTTGTAAGCTAGTCCAGCCGCCACCGTTATGCACATTCGCAAATCCATTTGATTGCAAAATACTCTTGGCCGATGCACTGCGCATCCCACTTGCACAACAGGTTATAATGGTTTTGTCTTTTTTCAGCTTACCCAAATTACTACTTAGTACGTCAACTGGAATATTTATTGAACCTTTAATGTGACCGCCCTGATATTCTCCTTTGCTGCGAACATCTAATACGATTGCTCCTTGTTTGATTAATTCAGAAAAGTCAACAGTTGGGCCCATGCCAAATAGATTTTTTAGTGTGTTCATCATGTTATTT
>CAJBVU010000345.1 GCA_903959115.1 uncultured Bacteroidota bacterium | reverse complement strand
TGGGACTCGAACCCAGGACCCATACATTAAAAGTGTATTGCTCTACCAACTGAGCTACAAGATCATTTCCTTTTCCAAGTGTTAAAGGAGGTGCAAAAAGACCATTATTCCCTCTAAAATCAAATTATTCCCGAAATTTCTTTCCTATATGTGTGGTGGACCTTCGTCTTTACCGCCCCCAAGGATTCCAACATGCTGATCATCTTAGGGTTAAAATCACCCACCCAAGCCAGTTCCATAGTGTTCATTCTTTTTTTAATTGCATTCCCTTGGTGAAACTTGATAATCAAACCTGTTTCCACGCCCAAATTGTGGTGACTTGGCACAATTCCGAATACAATCCCCTTGGCTTTATTGATTTTACCGCGATTCAACATAAACTGAATCTTTTGCCACCATCCCATCGAACCCTTGAAATCCTTGAGAACTTGATTAATTTCTAATATGGCGACAAAAAACCCAATCGGCTTATCGTTATCGTAAGCGAAAATCGCAAACTCCTCTGGCATCGCGGGCTTGATTTCTTTCAATCGCTTGTGAAGTTCTTCATACTGTAATGGCTCAAAATCGTCGTGAAACGTCCATGCCTCATTGTAAATACTCACAAAATCAGCTGCAAACTTATCCAATTGAGCATATCGAAAAAATTCAAATCGATACCCAGGCTTACTCATCACCCTTTCGGCAATCTTAGAAAATCGCTCATAGTTGAATTCCTTTTCTACAATGTCGTATGTATTCTGTTCGATTTCTAGCTGGTATCCTCGCGCTACAAACCATTGCTGGTAATATTTGGGATGATAATTTTCACGATACGATGGCGGAGTTGTCGCAGAAATCAGCAAACCCCAATAACTATCTCGGTCGCCAAAATTGATTGGTGCATCGATGCTTAGACATAATTCGGAGGTAAGCCAGTCCTCGGCTACATCAAACAGGGCGTTGGCAACTGTTGGGTCATTGATTGACTCAAAGAATCCGATTCCCCCACGTTTTCCGGATTTGGGTTTTACAGTATAGAATGCAGCGATGCGGCCGGCCGTATGGCCGGCCGCGTCAACCGCTAACCAACGGCGCGCAGCGCCGTTTTGAAACGACTTGTTCTTACTCACATCAAACACCGCTTCTACATCCTCCGTGATCGGATAAATAAAGCCATCGTCGCCCGCATAAACCACATCTAACACTCCATGAAACTCCCTAATATCCTGTGCCGATAAAACCTCCCTGATCGTCATAATTATTTCTTCTCCAATGATACGAATTCGTCGCCCTTTTTATACAATGTATATGTAATAATAAACTGAAACATCTCATCCGAAGCCCGCATACTCGCCCCTCCACTATCCCATCGCTCCGAAACTGCCTTCGGCGGACGATTCGGATTCCAAGGATTATTAGATGTATTATCAAACTCAGCAACCGCCACAATCTCCGACCCCGCGGGAATCCTCAACATCGTTTTGTAAGTATAAAAATACTGCCAATTAAAATTCCATCGCAAAATACGAATCAATGGAATTGTATCCCCGTTGGGTTTTACAGCAAATGCCAAAAACGACTTGCCCAACATGTGCAAATGCGGATTAATCGTTAGCACCGAAATATCCTCTGGAATCGTAAAGCGCGTGGTGTGCTTGGTAACTTTATTCGCCGGGACAACCAATGGCGGGACAATCTTGCTGACACCGTTGGTGCCCAACATCAACTCCGACAAAACACGACTCGGTGCAATGTCGGTAAAAAACACATTCAACACGGAACGATCCACCACAGTTTTATCGGCCGGTCCGTAATGCACATCATTCATCACCGCCGCAAAATCCTTTGTCACCTCAAAAGCCCCAATCCCATTGGGATACTCAATCCCCTGAACCCCCGGCAAATAGTTAAACGCTGAGTGGATCCTCCTCGGCAAACTCCCATCATCGGCTGGCATCTCTAACAACGATCCTAAATCCGAATTCATCTCCGAACGAGCCTCCATCTTCCTTCTGGGTCTACGCGGCATACGCTTGCTACCCGCATTATACAATAACAAGTGGCCGTTCGCATGATGCACCAAACCCGGCTCAGTAGGCACAAATTCCAATGCCGAAATAAACCGCTTCTTCGGAAGCGATACATTGGATAAACTAATAAAAAAGCGATCCAAATCCCCCTCATGCAATAATACCGAATCAAATGGAATAACTAAATCAGGTTTTCTTATGTTACTTCTCTCAATCGCATTTGGGCGATATACATATTTCTGATCACCCTCAACCGCACCTTGTTTCACCCATTTCTGGATGATGGCAATGTCGCGGTCCGACAAGACCTTCTCACCCAAAAAATGACTATACGTTGGGTCGGCTGGCCACGGGGGCATGATCCTTTTTTGGGTAACCTTAGCGATGGTCTTTGCACGCTTCTTTACGGCGGCATAAGTAGCCAAACTAAACGGCGCTGCCCCTTGTTCGCGATGGCAGGGCAAGCAATTCTTCTGTAATATTGGTGCAATGTCGTTGGCAAAGGTGGGCCGATCGGGCAAATCATCAACAGCCACACCCTTACTGCAACTGTTAGTTCCAATAACAATCAATAAAATAATGATATATAAATATTTACATTTCACCATATTTATTCATTTTTCGAATCAAATGGGCCAACAAAACAACCAATGGGCTCGTTGGATACCACCGTATTTGGCTTTCCAAGTATAAGATTGGCAAGGACATCAAACAAATAATTCTTCGTTGCAACCTTAGACACAATTCCCAAACTCACCGCCCGATCATCAATTTTCCCAGTGTAAATCTTAGACCGTGTTAGACAATTCATAACCACCGCTTGGGGATAAACTTTGACTCCAAAACGACCGCAAATCACCCCGAGGTTGTCGTGGAAAAACAAATCCTCCATTCCCGAAATCGACCTACTTCCAACACCTGGATCGAGTAAACAAAACTGAATTGAATCGCCAAATTGCTTTACTAGATTTTGTATTGTTTTGATGTATGACTTGGCTATCGGACATTCATTGGAGTAGGAAATGACGCATAAATATTTCTTCGTTTCAAACTTCGACCTAAATTCATCGCAAATAAGCAATGAATCCTCGTTCGGACTATAACATTCATTCGAGGCATGGATAGAACCCTCTGCTGAATTTACCCTTAACGAACTATTTTTCTGGACAGATCCACTCCGCTTCTTCGAATCAGAACACCCAGAAACCAACACCAAAAAACAAAAAAAACCGAAAAAAATCCTTTTAAATAATGATTCCATCTGCTTTTTGTGATTAAATCAAACTCGAGTCCGGGCATATTCCCAAAGTACCATACCACAAGAAACGGCAATGTTAAACGAATGCTTTGTACCCAGTTGAGGGATTTCTATTACCCCATCGCAAAGCGATATGACGTCTGCATCTACTCCATCAATTTCATTCCCAAAAACAAAGGCCACCGCCTGATTGGGGAATACAATATTCTGAAGAAACACAGAGTTTGAAGTCTGCTCGATGGCATAAACTACAAACCCTTGCAACTTAAGGTCCTTCACTGCATCGATAGTATTTTCTTGGTAACGCCAACTTACAGAATTCTCAGCACCAATAGCGGTTTTGGTGATTTCGCGGTGAGGTGGTGTAGCTGTAATGCCGCAAAGGATCATCTCTTGACATAAAAACGCGTCGCTACTGCGCATCATCGAACCCAAGTTATTCATGCTGCGAACGTTATCCAAAACCACAACGAATGGCCATTTAGTCACCGATTTGAATTACGAAACGCTCAACCGTTGGAGATCGGCACCCAC
>CAJBVU010000344.1 GCA_903959115.1 uncultured Bacteroidota bacterium | reverse complement strand
TTGTTTAACAAGAATCACAGCACGGAGAAGTTTTTATTTCCTTGCAGCGATATTCGTAAGCCTAGTATACCTGCTCATTTTGCGCAGTTGGGATACAATTTTACGGAGTGCATTATTTACAACACGGTGAGTAGTGATTTGAGTGATTTGGCGGATGTGTTTTACGATATTTTGGTGTTTTTCTCACCGGCGGATATCAAAAGTTTGTACGATAACTTTCCTGATTTTGTGCAGAACACCACGCGGATTGCGGGGTTTGGAAGTAGCACACAGCAGGCGATTGCGGAGCACAATTTGATTTTGGATATTGCTGCGCCGGCGCCGGGTATTCCAAGTATGTTGGCGGCATTGGAGGAGTATACTTCTCGGGTTAACGGGAAATAATTTACACGATTTTTTAGAATTTTTGTATTTCGCCTAGCCAGGCGATGAATTCGCGTTGTTTTTTGGTGATGAAGAGGGTGAGTAGTCCACCGTCTTTGATTTTAAGGGTTTTGGTGATTTCTGACGTTGGAATTCCGCAGGATCTTGGGGTGATATTTAGTTGGGTGATTTGTAGGTTTTTGAGTTGTTGGGCGATATTTCTTAGGCTGCCGTGGAATTCGTTTTGTACCAGGAGGCAGCGGCCGAAGGCCGCTGGAATCTCCCGCTGGGTGTGGAAGAAGCCGGGGTTGGGCGTGGCAGCAAGGAGTTGAAAGCGTTGCGAGATGGTGGTGTGGAGAGAGGATGCGAATATGGCGGGTGAAGGCTCCCAAAGCATCGAACCTGCATTTATCGACAAAGCGTCCATTCGTAACTCCGAGAATCGCAGCCCCAAAATGTTCTTATTTGATTCAGCTATACCAGGTGTTTCTTTTGCCGATTTATCTTTGGACTCTGGCACATATACTGATGAAGTTTCTGCAACATCTTCAGTGACAATCTCAATGCAGTCAATCACCGGAACGGAAGATCTGTTCTTGCTCGGATCCACTAAAACTAGAATTTCCTTGGCTTCGTTTTTGTAACCAATCGACATGATCTCCGTATGGTATTCGAAATGGTTGAATATCCAATGGGGGTCGGTCATCGGACTTAGTTTGATAAGCCACAATTTGCCCACGGCGCCATAAACTTGAATTAAATCAAATACATTGGGTAAATAATCTTCCGCCTGAAATGATTTCCTAGCGCCCTGAGGTCTTCGGTCTGGATCTACGTAAACCAAGTCAAAACGTCTGTCTGGATTCGCATCTAGCCACATTTCAGCTGTCGATTCTAATCGAGAGGCATCAATGCCTAGCCTTTCCCAATTGTATCGAACAACCGCATTCAACGATTCGTCTGGATCGAGGCTTAATACTTTGCTGCCGCTTTTACTCCATGCCCAATCGTCGATGCCCAACCCGCCCGTCAACGACAAAATCTTGTTCGCCGGAAAATTTAAGGCCTTCCATTGCGCGATGATTTCCGAAGTACACTGCTCAAAGCCTTTCTGGGTGACAACGCATCGAGCGGAAAAATGCTGAGGAAGTTTGACTTGAATCTTGGTCAATAAGGTCCCTGTAGAATGAATTATTGGGTGCTCAGCATCGCGGTTATGGCCTTTTTTGTTGAGTTTGTTTGCATGATTGTCCTTATTCTCGTACAGTTCGTCTATCCGATGCGAAAAGTCCGGTGGAAATGGATTTATTTTGTATTCGTTAACAATCATGAAGAAAGCAGCAAATTTAATCGCAATTGCCCTATTGTTGGGTGTAGTTTTTACCAGTTGTGGAGCACGTAAGCAGGACCGTTGTCCTGAAGTAGGAATGAAATCCACTTCCGTTAGGAAATAATATGAATTCCAATTGGCAAGAATTGAAAGCGGTTGGGGAACTCCCCGGAATCGTTTTAAAGTCTGCTGAAAGGCCGCAAGTGCTGTTTAAACACAGTACCCGCTGTTCAATAAGTACGATGGCGTTGAATCGTCTGATGAAATTAGACGATGCGTTTTTTGCGCAAGCCGATTTTTATTATTTGGATTTAATCGCCCATAGAGATGTCTCGGCAGCAATCGCAGATACCTTTGATGTGCATCATGAATCGCCACAGGTGGTAGTGGTGATGAATGGGGAAGCGACCTATGATGCATCGCACATGGAAATTACTGTCGCCGAGTTGCTGACAGAAACCGCCCCAAATTCTTAACCTTACAAATGAAACTTTCCTGTAGCGTGGGTGAAATTCGCATCGTTAAAAAAACGGTGACAGATGCCGACCTCGCTACTTTCGAAACAGGAAATGTGCATCCTTTTTACAGCACTTTTGCCTTAGGAAGGGATGTTGAATGGGCTTGTAGACAGTTTGTGTTGGAAATGAAAGAGGAAGACGAAGAGGGGATTGGTACATTTTTAAATATTACGCATAAATCACCGGCCTTGTTAGGCGATGAGGTCGAAATCAGGGCCATGTTAACGGAATTGGAAGGGAATACTGTGAATTGCACTTTCGCTGTCATGGTATCGGATCGATTGGTGGCTGAAGGATCCCAGGGCCAAAAAATCCTGAAAAAAGAAAAGGTGCAGCGTTTGATCGATCAGATTCGGGCCTGAACTATTAATTTCGCTACCTTTGAGGTGGAAGTATGGCAGTGAAAGACAATAGAAAGCGTGTAGATGTATTGAACCGTAAAGCCGGTTTCAATTTTCACATCGAGCAGCGTTATGAAGCGGGGATGGTTCTTTGGGGTGGAGAAGTGAAATCCATCAGAAATGGTAATGTAAATATGGGCGATGCCTATTGTGTGTTGGAAGATGGTGAAGTATATCTCTTGCACATGCACATTTCGGAATTTAAGCAATCGAGCTACAATGTTCATGAGCCGATGCGTCAGCGTAAGTTGCTTTTGAATAAGCAGGAGATTAAAAAAATTGAGGGAAAGATTAAGACCAAAGGGTATACTTTGTTTCCGATCAGGTTGTACGAAAACGATCGTGGAATACTGAAATTGGAAATTGGGTTGGGTCAGGGTAAAAAGACCTTCGACAAGCGGGACGATCTAAAGGAGAAGGACATCGCCCGAGAGATGCAACGCAATAAAATTTAATCGATTTTAATAAACTGGCTCCGATAGTGGGCTCGTTCTAAGTTTGAATCGGTGATGGATTCTGCGAAATACATACCCGACGAAAGCGCCGCAACATTGATGATGATTTCATGGCCTGCATTGGTGTGGGTGGTGAAAAGGATTCTGCCTGTTGCATCAATGATTTTCCAGTCCATGGATTGAGTGGCTAGGCCCAAATGAATTTCGTGATTTGTTGGGTTGGGGGTAGCGGTGATGGAACGATGTAGGTTAGGCGAGTGGATTCCCACTTTTATGGGTGCTGGGATATAGGGTTGATGGACAACGGCCAATGACTCGAAACATGGGGGCCAAGCGAGAAGCTCATCGGATGGTTGTTTGGCGATCATCACATGGTCTGCGCCGAGGTTTACGATGGATGCGCTGCCATTAAAATATCGACCTACCGTATTTAGTTTGCCTTTGCTTGTTGCAAGTCCCTTTCGGCCCCAAAATACCATTTGAACATCCGAAGAGCCTGATGGGCCAATAATTAGAGAGTCTGTATTCAGTCCACTGGTCGCGAAACGAGACTTCATTTGAGAAATCGTTGATTGGGAGAATGTTGGGTAACTGACGAGTGCAACATAATCGCCGTCGGTGATGCCATTGATAATGGAGTCGATGTGTTTTCCATCGG
>CAJBVU010000343.1 GCA_903959115.1 uncultured Bacteroidota bacterium | reverse complement strand
CTTCGGCATTCCCGTTAAAATTGATATGTGGATGTATACTCGCCATGATAATTAATTTCGAACCCGCAAATGCTTCAACGCAAACACTTTCCAACTCTGTAAACAAGTATCAGCCAACGGCATTTTAATGCTCCAGTTGGGTTGGTTGTTTACACTCGGTTTGATCTCCGGTACCATCGGCTTGGTCACTCCAGTCTGAATCCGATCGCGGTACTGAAATGCCAAAATCTTCTCCGCGGTTTTCTGCGCGATGAACCGACGAATGTGCGCATCCACATGCTCCGTAGGATACCATTGGTCCGTATAATGCTGTCCGCCCGCCCAATCAAAACAAGGATTGCCCACCGTTCCGATACCCACATTTTCACTCACACCCCGCATATACTCCCCCAACCGATAGTCGCTATACAAACGCTGCACATCTACATAACCCACCTTGAAATCTCCCTTATTATACGCCTTCTCCCAGCCCGCAAATCGCTTCCGCAAGAAATCCATATTATAATCCATCAACTGCGTCAACTCCGCCCCAAACAAGCGATGCGCATGGTCAAAATTGGGCATCAATAATACAAAAACTACATTCACCTGCTCCTGCTTGCACTTCGACACAATTGCATCCAACGCCTGCACCCGCGGATTATCCTCGTCCAACAAAAACGCAAATTCCTTCAAATAAGCCTCCGCCATCGGCATCACCCGCGCCAAATCCGCATCGCCCGATATCGGCACAAACTGTCGCTGCAAATCCCGCAACCACCACTTCACCGTGTTGTGATTATAACAGCCCTCACCGTTCCATTTATCACCCTTATGTGTTTGCCCGTAATGATTTCCTTCCGAATTGTTCGATACCCGATGACTGTCCGACCTCTGCGCTCCACTCCCTATCCGCAAATCCTTCGTCCGAAACCACTGCGTTTTCGCACGCTCCATCTCCCTCGAATCGCGATTGTCATAATGATGCAAACTCACATACACCCGATTCAATAAAGCCGTGCGATGCGAATAAAAAATTGCCTCCTGCTGATTGCTCGCCTCGTTGCCATTAAACATCGCACTCGGACCAAAACTCCGCATATTCACTGTGATCACCACCGTTTTGCGCGATGGCTTCCCGTCATTCAACTTATACCAATTGTCCTTGCTCACCCCGTACTTCAACGATCCCAAGGCCGTCTTCTCTCCGCCCGCATCCAAATCGCCACGATTGAACTCCTCAAATCCCGGCGCCCGCAAGGCCCAATGCTCCGGCATCAACCCCAACATCTGCGAAAACAACCCCACATGATACCCGTCGTGCGATACCCCCCTCACCCGATTCTGCGGCAAATACATCTGCAAAAACTCACTCACACTGTACCCAAACGTGTCCGTCCATGGGTTAAAACTCGTATTCGAACTCTCTCCCAAATACACCACATCGCCATTCCCAAAAGCCGAATCCAACTTCGACGCCATGGGCGAAAATTTCGCGCGCTCCTGCCTATACAAGCCCGAACTCACATACCAGAAATTGGCCGCAAAAAACACAACCACACCCACCAAGAGTCTCAGCAGCATTTTCGGGGCGATATCCTTCATCCAAGCCATCTCTAAAATTGAAAATATACAAAAGGATGATTGATCGCGCCGCCCCAAACCCACACCGACACAGCCATCGCCGCGTACATCATCCACCTCAAAGGCGTAGCAAACTTACCCAGCCAAACATCGGCCCGGTCCTTCATCACCCACAAATCCAACAACAAGAATATACACAAAAAAAGTGGTATTTGCAAACCGTGAGCCAGCGTTGGCGCCGCTATTCCCTCCAATCCATCCAACCTACAACCAATGTATCCCGGCATCCACAACATCCCAAAAACCTCCGAAGCCTGGTCCATCGTAGCACTCCGAAACCACACCAACGTCATCATGAAAAAGAACCCCGTTTTCACCGTCCGAAACCAATCCCACAAACGCCTGCGCCACGGCAACCGACCCTCGTGATCGTGAAAATGTCCGCCCACAAACTCCAACTTCTTGAAAACAAATCGATCAAACAAATACAAAAAACCCTGAGCCACCCCAAACGCAATCATCGTCCCGTTAGCACCATGCCACAGCCCACTGGTAAAAAACACCAACATCGCCGCCAAAGCCAACACCCACGGACCGCGCTTATTTCCCCCCACCGGAATAAAAATATAATCCCGAAACCACGTACTCAACGATATATGCCATCGCTGCCAAAATTCAGGTATGCTCTTGGCGATGAATGGCTTGTTGAAATTGTCCATCAAATGAATCCCAAACAACAACGCACTGCCCTGCGCCAACAACGAATACCCAAAGAAATCGGTATACACCTGAAACGTAAAATAGAAGGTCGCCAGCCATGCCTCCGCCTGCGTGTATGCTGTATTATCTGAATAAAATGCGTCCACCACCGAAGCCAAATTATCGGCCACCGCAACCTTTAAAAACAAACCGTAAATTACCAACCTCAACCCATTGCGAATGTCCTCCCAACGAGGCGAATATTCCGCAAACAACTGAGAATGCAACTTGCCAAAGCGCTCGATCGGACCAGCAACCAACTGTGGAAAGAACGATACATACAGCATAAATTTGGGCAAATTGTGCTCCGCCTTCTCCTGTCCGCGATACACATCCACCACATAGCTGATGCTCTGAAACGTATAAAATGAAATCCCCGCCGGAATGGTATACTTACCCAGTTCCACAATCCAAGCCGTAGCGTTGTGATCGCTCATCCATCGCACCATCGCAGAATCGCCCAAGGCAAAGTCCAAGTACTTGAACATAAACAACATGGTGAGGTTACTGCCAATGCTAAACCACAGCCAAAACTTCTTCCAGACCAGTGAACCATCCTGCTCCACCCGCATGCCACACCACCAGTCGATTACCGATGTAAGCATCATTAACCCAGCAAACTCAATCTTCCAATACCCGTAAAAAAAATAACTCGCCAGCAACAACCAAATCCATCGTTGTTTGGCCGGCAACACAAAATACGTGAGCCATACCAAAGGCAGGAAAAACCAATATATGACTGAGTTAAACAGCATCCGCGGTCGCGAATATACGCTATTGAATCATCAACTTGGACGAATAAACCGTGCCTTGTTTTGATGTAAACTGAATCCAGTACTGACCTTTAGCCAAATCTGCAACCGATAAGGATTCACCCGCCGCAAACGATTTCTGCAATACAACTCTACCCACGCAATCGATCACTGATACTTCGCCACTCATCCCATCTGCATCCTTAAATCCAAGTTGGACAGAACTTTGTGACGGATTAGGATACACCTGCATCTGCCCTTTCGATACCAATTCTTCAGCGCCGGCACTTCCACCCAAAATCTGTTTGGCATAGGGATTTGCGATTTTCTTATCCGTATAAACGCGATATTCTCCCGCCGCCAAGGTAACCACCATCGATGCACCGGAAACCTTTATGCTATCCCCAGTTAAATAATTATACCAGTACCCAGTGCGGGCAAAACCTACCGAAGCACTGCTGGATGTAACATCAAAATTGCCAATCACAACCGTATTCATATTGCTGTGATTGAGAGTCAAAATTTTGTAATTCCCGCCACTGGAAAAATTGTAACTGTTAGGCGACGATACCTCGGTATAGTTTCCTTTTAGCTGCGCGATGGATGCGATTTTGAATTGATTTTTTCTACGAACCGCGTCAGATGTCCAATAGTCCCATCGAACGGGTTTATTTGCCAAACGACATGCGTCTTGAACCGTAACGCCATCTTCACACGTGTTGATGCTGTAATCGTAAGCGAGCTCATCAAACTGCCAAATCATTTTTGGACCCGGCGTAGCAATTGCAAAGGCATAGGCCAAACCCACCCGAGGCACGTATACATTGGGATCCTTCACTGAATATCCCGTGGTAGAATTTCCAAAATTTTTGCACTTGTAACCCATTCTTTCCTCGTCGTGACTGGAGATGTAACCCACCAAATTTCTCTGTGCTGACGATCGTTTTTGCGCATCGATGCCGTAACCAAAGTCGCTATTGCTGAAACCCATTCCAGCCTCGTTGGCATTGAAATTCCCATTGCCCCAAAGCATCATTCCCTTGGCCGACAATGTCTGTTCCTCATTGTTATCCGCGAAGTGCTCCATGATGCAATACGCACCGGGCGATTTCGACTGAACCCAATTGTAGTAATCAGTGAGAATATCAACCCGACTTTGATCGTACTGGGCCATCTTATTCATATCATTAATCGTATTGGTTTGGGTAAATCCTTTGCTCAAATCAAAGCGAAAGCCATCCACATGAAACTCTTCTAAAAGATACGCCAGCGACCGTTTTACATAATATTTGGTGGCTTGGGATTCGTGATTCATATCGTAGCCCACATTAAATGGATGTTTTGCATCCGCATTCAGATAAGGGCTGTTCCCCCAAGGTTTTCCGGTGGTAGCATCCCAATAAAGTACATTAACGGATGCCGAGCCAAATACATG
>CAJBVU010000342.1 GCA_903959115.1 uncultured Bacteroidota bacterium | reverse complement strand
AAATATATATATGACCAAGGAACTACTTATTCACTTGGACTTCAATTCCCAACTTTTGTAGGTGATTGTGTTGGCCAAGTTTCCGAAGGCTTTAGGCAATACATTTCCAACCGCTACGCGATTTGCAGGATCCCATTTGTAGGTTTCTTTTCCATTGACATCCAAATATACGGGTGCACCAGTAGCTTTGTCGATATGGGAGAATCTCACCAAGAAGTTCGTACCAACAGGTTGGTTTAATACAACTCGGGTATCGTTTGTACCTCCGCCGATTGCGTCGGGGGAGTAAACGCCAATACTAGTGATCTTATTTACGTTTTTTGCAACACTGAAATTGGTGGTCCAATTGAAATTCTTCTGGCGAATATTTACGGTTTTTAGTGAGAACTCTAATCCTTTGTTTGTGATGCCACCTACGTTATCGTAAAAGCTACCAAAACCTGTAGATACTGGAATTGAAACATTCATAATAACATCGCTTGTCACTTTGCTATAATAAGTGATCTCGGTGCTGATTCTTCCTTTAAGGAAAGCCATTTCCACGCCGGCATCAAAGTTTACGGTGCTTTCCCAACGCAAATTGGGGTTTTCCAAACGGGCAGGTGCCATTTGAGGCTGGCCATTGTAATTTGGTAAATTCCCAGATGGTGTGATCGTACCCCAACGTGCATAGTTGTCGAAGTTCGCATTTCCACTTTTACCCATTCCGGCACGAAGTTTCATGAAGTTGATCCATTTGTATTGTTTCATGAATTTCTCCTCAGAGAGGATGTATCCAACGGCAGCCGCGGGAAAAAATCCGTATCTGTTGTTCTTACCAAAGCGAGAACTTCCGTCCCAACGACTGGTGATTTGGAAATTAAGTTTGTTCTTGAAACTGTAGTTGAATCGACCAAAATAACTAATGAAAGCCCATTCGTAAGGGGTTTTGCTATTGGCGATTTTTGCTGTATCGGGTATGGCTACTTGGTCGATAGGTCCAGTTGCATCAAAATTCTCAACGTACTTGCTGTGTGTGATGCTGTGCTGTGATTCTGTTCCACCCATGAAGCTAATATTGTGATTGGGGCTCAACTGCTTTTCGTATTGTGCAGTAAAGAACTTGTTTCTATTCATCGTCCAGCTAGGGAACCACTTTGCAGCGCCGTTCTGTTTGTAGTTGCTATTGTATAATTTAATTAACGCAGCAGGTTCATACAGATGTTCATTGTAGTCCATGTAGTCAACGCTGGTGCTGTAGTTTAAGTGGATGTTCTTGTTGACTTCATAGCTTACGCTTGCGTTGTTGATAGAACGCAATTCAACAGTTCTCCAATTTTTAAGGTTACGTATGGTTTGGAGTCCTACGGGTGTGATATAAGATTTACTCGCACTATCGTACAGTTGTTCCAATGGGTATATCGGAAGCATTGTGCTCATCGCGCTGCCCAATCCGCCAGCCCAAGCTGCATCAACGCGGGTGTTAGTACCTCTACTTAAAGATTGAGAAACCTGAATGTTTAAACCTTTCATCGGTCTGAAATCCATATTTACTCTCTCAGAAACCCTATTGTATTTGTTGCCAATGATAAAACTACCATTGTCGTCCATAGAAAGGATGCCTTTTAATGCGAAATTCTTCCCCATGTAATTCGCCGATAAGTTGTAATTCTGCTTGAAGCCATTACCAATTACTTGGTCGATCCAGTTTGTATGATTTTTTGGGTCGTTTGCTTGCGCCCAAGACATTCGGATTCCGCTAGCACTCAAATCTGGGGTGCCCGTTCTGCCATCGTTTTGCCAAGCTTCTTGATACAATTGTAACCATTGGTCGGCATTAACAAAATCAGGTTTTTTTGTTGGACTAGAACTGCTCCAACGTGCACTGACATCAAATTTTAGTCCTTTTTTCTTAGCGCGCTTGGTGGTGATTAATATGACTCCATTGGCGCCGCGTGAGCCGTAAATGCTCGTTGCCGCTGCGTCTTTAAGAATTTCTATATTTTCAATATCATCTGGATTGATACTCGCTAAAGGGTTGTTATTGAATCCAGCACCATAGTTTGATCCGTTTGCACGATTCATGAAATAATCTTGTGAAATTGGAATTCCATCAATCACATACAATGGATCTCCAGCCGCAGAAATTGAAGAAGCGCCACGAATACGGATCAAGGATGCTGATCCAGCCATACCACTGCCTACAATTACTTGTACACCAGCTGCCTTACCCTGCAATGCGGCTTCAAATGATGGCGCAGGCATGTCGGTAATGTCTTTTCCGCTAACGGTTGAGATTGAACCCACCAAATTTCTACGACTTTGTCTCCCGTAACCCACAATTACCACATCGCCAACGCTTGAAATACTAGTGTCTTCGGGAGTGACTTTGGGGGTAGAACCTGTTTGGGCAAAAGCCGATAATGAAGCCCAAAAGGCAATTAATATGAGGGCTGGCTTTTTTTGGTTTTGTATAATTGAATACATAGGCTAATTAAAATAGGTCGGCAATATAATTAAAAAATAAAGAAGTGTCAATTATACAATTACGAAAAAGTGTCAAATTGACGATTTGTGAACTATTTTTTGTAAAAACGTATCACAGGGCGAAACCCTAAATAATTGCTGCTGTGATTGGACTGCATAAATTGCAATGCAGACGGATCTAAATAGTGAAACTCTTGTGTCCACGATCCACCTTTGATTGCGAAGTGAGATTGTAGTGCGGTTTCATCAACCAAATAACCTCTTAAATCAAATACGTTTGGTTGCTGATAAGGGTTTGGAATGAGTTGCCCATTGGTGTTTAAAATAGTTGTGTTGCTATTATAAAGGTGTCCATACGCCGATGTCGATGTCCATTCCGATACGTTCCCTAATAAATGCGAAATCTGTCCGTAGAATTTCGGTGGTAAGGCATTTACGGGCATTGGACGACTCAAATTGGCATTTTCGATTTCTGAAATTTGATAGCCACGATTGGTGAAAATTCCTTGATATACAACAGGTTCTGTTGTCGTATTTCTGTTAAATACGAAATCTAACAACGCATTCCCTGTATTGGGTTTTGAAAAAAGGATGCCGGAAAGTCGTTGAGGCATTTCCTTACTCTTCTTTGTCGCTTTTCCATTCCGTCGCATTTCAAAAGGCATCTCAATGGCTTGTTTATATAAATACATCCATTCTGCGGTAGTTGGCAAATCGATTTCAAAGGTTAATCCTTCTTGATTTAATAGCGCTAACCATTCCTGCTGTGACTTGCTTTGATTTTGCTCTATTTTGGTTTTGAGCCATGCACAGAATGCTTTTGCTTGAATTTGACTTATTCCCACCACCGGGTAATCATGGAAATTCGTGGACTGGAAATAATAATTACGGAATGGGTTTTTTACACTGCTGCGTTCTGCGGTTGCAGGGATGTCTTTCCAAACTAGTGTATCCGGATACAACTGTCCGATGCGATAGCCGTTCAATTTCATCCATGCCGAATCCATCAAAAATTCTTTGTATTCGATGTTGGTAATTTCGTTGCTGGCAGACATGAATGGGCCGCATGCTAGGCGCTCCTCGATGGGTAGAATAGTGTCGAACCCCAACTGCGGGCTGGACTTATATTCCAAATAGGGCATCGCAGTTTCATTTCCATTGATCGCGAATTTTGGACTCGGAAAGCATCGAAAATTAAAAAAACGCATCGAAGAGTGATTCCAAATAGATGCACTAGGCGTTACACTTTGCTTAATCGGCTCATTGGCGGTGAAATAATATTTCATCAAAAACTCCGGATGCGCAGTGCGTTGCGCCCAAAGATTGCCGCCAATGAGGAAAATGAAAAAGGAAAATAGAATGCGAGCTCGCATTCTTCAAATTTAACTTTAAATCTACAAAGTGGCTAAAACCTCTTTGATTTTATCAAGGTTTGGAATTTCACCTGCGTTGTCTAGGATTTCAACGTATTGCAAAACGCCTTTTGGGTCAACAACAAATGCAGATCTTTTTGAAACACCTTTCATCCCAAATGCAAAAGTTTCGTAAATGGTTTCGTAAGCAATACTCGCAGTTTTGTTGAAATCGCTTAGCATTTGAAAGTTAAATCCTTGTTGTTCTTTCCAATTTTCTAAAGTGAAAACTGAATCTACAGAAATGGCTAGAATCTCAGCATTTAATGAACTGTATGCGTTCATATTGTCGCGAATTCCGCAAAGTTCAGTTGTGCAAACTCCAGTAAATGCTTGGGGATAGAACAACAATACTACGGATTTGCCTAAGTATTGAGACAAAGTAACTTCTTGTTTTTCACTGTTGAATAATGTGAAATCGGGGGCTATTGATCCTATTTGAATGCTCATAATGTGCAAAGTTAACAATCAGAAGTAAAAATAGATTTATTGAAACAATACGGGATTGCTAAATACCTTTTTGTTCAACTTTAAATCTTGTAATAATGGGCTCTTGGGTCGCAACGTGAATAGCCACATTTTAGCATATCCGCTGGGGATCCATTTGAATTCCAATTGCCAGCAGTGAAGGTTTCGGACTACCGAAAATTCGCTTCCGGCCATCATATTTCTTTTTAAATCATAACCCGTACTGTAGGCAATCTTCCATTCCTGGGTGATACTGATGTCGCCGTTGATGGAAATCCTGTGATTCGTTAGTTTATTGTTGGTAATTGCGATTTCGTTATTGTAGCCAACATTATAGGTGAGATTCATCGACCATGGAATACTAAAATCAAAATAATTCCATGGTTGAGATTGTACCATTCTCAATTCGGCTTCATCCGTTTTTAGTGGATTCGTGAGTTTAGATGATACATTTTCTGTCGATTTTTTTCCGCCAAATAATTCCGGTGTTATCCTTGAATTGATACTCAAATCTACCCCGCGATATCGCAATAATGGCCCGCCATTGGCTGCCGAAAATGTATTGATTTTGCTTCCATTTACATATGAGTAGGGGCTAAGGCCAGAGTTGATTCCAATCCGTATCTGTTTTGCAATTACGGTGTTAAATCCAAGGTTGATGTCGCTCCATTGCAAACTGTCCGCAGCAAGATCGTAGTTTCCACTTATCATGAATTGGTCGACTAGATTCGCCTTTTCCAACTTCTCTTTTCCTGTGGTGTCTTTACCTATCACTTTTTTAGCTTGTAGGTTGTTGCTAAGTGAGAATCCTATCGCTCCGCCTTTGCGTTGCACATAGTCAGAACCACCATATTTTTCGAACAAACTATAGCCAATATTCTTGCCAAATGTGTCGATGTAAGTCCGATTCCAGCCCCTTTCATACCCGTTAATTTCTGGACGATAATTGAAGTTTACATTGGGAGTTATTGTGTGCCTAATGGATCTAACTTTGCCCAAGTCTAAATTCGTGAAAGTGCCATAAATGTTGGTACTTAAGCCGGTAGAAAAACTATAATTATTTAATCTAAAAAATCCACTAGTATCTTTTGATACTAATTGCTTTGTTAATGGATCAATGGATTTAGTATTTGCTTTAAATAGCCATTTCTCTTGGTAGTTAGCTGATGGGGTTACGTTGAGCACACCTTTGAATAACTTTATATTT
>CAJBVU010000341.1 GCA_903959115.1 uncultured Bacteroidota bacterium | reverse complement strand
TAAATCTGTACCAAATTCAATTTCCGCTTGACGCTCAGGCTTCACATTTTCATTTGCTAAAGTACTACTTGAATTTAGTGCACTTCTTCCTAAGAAAGTATTTACACCATAGGTATTAAATCTTGAATAGGCACCAATACCAGTTAAGTTTCCACTTTCACCATAAGCAACACGAACTTTAAATAAGTCGAATGTCTTAGCAAGTCCAAGTGAATTCCAGAACTCTGTACTTGAGATAATATAACTAGCACTCGCTTTTGCATAAGTTTGATTGCGTTGTTTTTCACCAAACACACTAGATGCATCACGACGTATAGCACCAGTTAAGAATAACTGATTTTTAAATTTAAAATTCTGTTGTACAAATAAACCAGATAAAGAAATTTCACTACGATCATCAATACCTGGAATTGGTGTAGAGGCACCATTCACAGTTTCAATAAATGGCGCAAAGCCTTTTCCTTGTAATAAAGCATAATTGCTTTTTTCGTATTGTTGAGAATAACCCACCTGTGTGGTAGAGTTGATATCATTTGTGATATCAAAATTATAGTTTGCACTCAAGTCATGGTTGATTTGGAAAAAATGGTTAGATGCAGTACTTGCATAACCATTTAATGTTGGATCTAAAGTCACACCACCTCCCCAAAATGCTGGGTTTGCATTATAAGCATAAGGAGGGATATAAGTTGTACCATTTTGAGCATAATTATCAATACCCATTGAGTAGTCAATAGTTAAGCCTTTGATTGGTTTTAATTTCAATCCAAAGTTGGCTAAGACTCTGTTTGTAGATTGTTTTTGTTTGATGTCTTCAATGACAGAAACAGGGTTAATTCTTCCTCTTTCACCTACAGCTTTGATATTACCATTGTCATCTCTAGTCCAAATATCATGGAAGTTACCAAGAATGGTCACTGCATTGGTTGGAGAGAAGAAGGATTGACCATCAGGCTTTTCATTTGCACTTGAGTTCGTAAAGTTTAAACCCATGTTCATGCTCATCCACTTATTGATCACTTGATCAATATTTGACCTGAAACTAAAACGCTGAAAATCTGTATTCTTGATAATACCTTCGTTGTTATAATAAGACCCTCCAAAATAATACTTTGTTTTATCTGTACCGCCGCTTACAGACAAAGTATTGTCTGTTCCAGAAGCATCACGGAAAATATAATCCTGGTAGTCTTGACGAAATACTGGAGTCGTATTTGTTGGGAATGCGCTTCCCACTTTTGTGATAATATCTTGTGTAAATGCACCAACCCCATCAGTAGGTCCACCAAATTTTGTTGGGGAGGTATTTACATCTAATTTCTTTCTTAAGGCACTACTAATATAAGTACTAGAGAAGCTTACTTTAGCTGCACCAGTTTTACCTCTTTTAGTAAAGATTTGAATTACACCGGCATTTGCTCTACTACCATAAGTAGCAGCTGCAGCGGCACCATTCAATACCTCGATTCTTTCGATGTCCGCTGGATTGATATCCACCATTCTGTTTTGGCCGATACTTCCTACGAAGTTACCACCATCATAGTTGCTCGATGTATTGGTTACTCTGTTTGTTGCGTTGTTGACAATTACACCATCAACAATGTACAATGGTTCTGAAGAAGAAAGCACAGAACTGATACCTCTTAAACGAACAGACATACCACCTGCAGGGTCACCACTGTTTTGAATAATTTGAGCACCTGCTGTTTTACCTTGCAATGCAGCTAGTACGTTTCCTGAAGCACCTTTGCCAAGGTCTTCTGCAGAAACACTACTAATATAGCTTCCTAATTGACGCTTTGTCGTTCCTGCTGAAGTACCAGTAACTACAACTTCGTCTAATTTAGAATACTGCTCTGTTAACACAATGTTTAATCCTGTAGCCATTTTACTAGGATCCACATTTAATTCTTGGGATTTAAATCCAACACCACTTGCTACCAATACGATTGCATTTGTGTTGTTTAATTTTAATGTAAATCCGCCAAAGTTATCAGTAAACACACCATTACGTGTTCCTTTGATAACAATTGAAATCCCTTCAATTCCG
>CAJBVU010000340.1 GCA_903959115.1 uncultured Bacteroidota bacterium | reverse complement strand
TCTTCATCTTCGTGAAAAACTGGGCAGATAAGCATCACATCTTGCTGATGGGCAGCACCAACCCAAGGATCATTAGCTAAAAACATGTCCCCGTCTTTAATTCCGGGATTGTCGGATCGATTCTCTAAAATCCATTTAACTTGTGTATCAGTTACGCCTGACATGTATTGCATGTAGGGTCCAAAGAATACAAATTCGCCATCCTCAGTAAGAATAGATGGATTCAAATCCAAGGCGTACATAGCAACTGGAGAACCAGACAATCGCTGAATGGTTGCACCATGCTCTTCATTGATATTCCAAAGACTATGTCGGACCACCTCGTAAGTGATTGGGTCTATCTTGCTACTCGCTTTGCGATGCAACTTAAGCTTAGGCGAAATATTGAGTTTTTCAGGTGGAATGTATCCGCCCTTAATTGCATCAAAGCCATGATGTTGGGAAGTTTTACTTTTAATCATGATGTTCAGCTTCCAAAATGTAGTTCAAAGTTACCCAGAGCATCAACATGGAGGACCTGTTTAGGTTGGACAACTATGTTGGTATCAGTTGTTTCAACTACCGCAGGGCCATTTACCTGCTGACCAAAACTGATTAGCGAACCGTCATAGATTGGCGTCTTCGTTGCTTTACCCAAGTCACTCCAATAGACCGACCGAAATCCTGTGCGAGCAGAGGCGGAGGCGCTTGGTTTTCGACGTGTTTTTCGAAGCAATTTAAGCGCTGGAGTGGCACTGCGCGCTCGCAACCGGAAAGTTACCATCTCCAACTTAGCGCTACTGTATGAAGAGCCCTTACCGTAAATGGATTCATAGCGTTGGTAAAAGGCTTGGGTCAGTTGTTCCAGACTAGTCTGATTAAGTCGAGATGATCGTTGAAAAAAAGATGCAGGCAATTCAACTTCAACTTCGTTAATCTGCCCTCGGTGACGCATATCAATTGAAAAACTCAGCTCAACAGAAGAGGACTTAACACCATCGCTTTTCATCTGCGCCATCGCTTTGGTAGATAAATCTGAAAGTACGCTATTGACTCTAGCAAGATCAAAATCTGAGCTTTGAATTTCAACTTGCTCGTGTACATGCAATATATCTGCTGTAGCTGCGCCAAATGCACACCAAGTTGAGGCAATTCGATTTAATGGAATCAAAACCTTTCTAACACCAAGCTCTCTAGCAAAAACACCGGCATGAACAGGGCCCGCGCCTCCAAAAGCAAAAACAGTAAAGTCTCGCGGATCCAACCCTTTTTCTACTGTTGTCTTTCTAATAATGTCCGCCATTTTAAATTCTGCAATCTTTGCGATTCCAGCCGCTGTTTCCATCAAACTTAAACCAATTTCAACGGCAACTTTTCCAACTGCTTGCAATGATTTTTCGCGGTCCAATTTAATTCGGCCACCCAAAAAATTATTTGGGTCTATGTAGCCAAGTACAACATCAGCGTCTGTCACTGTTGGTGACGTATTCCCCTTGCCATAACATGCCGGACCAGGGTCGGCACCCGCTGACTCAGGCCCTACCCTCAATGTATGGGTTACTGCGTCAACCCGAGCAAGGGAACCGCCACCCGAACCGATAGCTTGAATGTCTACCTTGGGAATGAAATATTCATATTGAGCGACGTTTGCTATTGAGTTGTAGGCTGGACGGCCGCCTGCAATGATGCCTACATCAAAACTTGTTCCACCCATATCTGTCGTGATGATATCTGTGCAACCAATCAATTGACCTAAATATTGCGAAGCTGTTACACCAGACACTGGGCCTGAATCTAAAGTCAGTAATGGAGCCTCAATCGCGCGATCCACCGAAATAGAACCGCCCCCACACGAAGTGATTTGCAATGGATGTTTGTAACCTGTCTTTTTCAGTTGTTCAACCAACTGGCGTAAATAATTAGAAGTGACAGGGCCAATGTAAGCATTCAGCGCTGTGGCCGTTAACCTTTCATACTCACCCCATTTGGGAGCAAGTTCAACCGAACAGCTAACAAATAACTTCGGCGCACGTTTTCGAATAATTTCCTTAATTCTCAGCTCATGTTCAGGGTGCTTAAATGACCACAACAAACATACTGCAAAGGACTCCACGCCCAACAACAACAATTCATCGACACAACGCTCTACTTCTTTTTCGTTCAGTTGAACAATGACATCCCCCATGCAATCAACCCGCTCGGAAACACCTCTGATATATCGTTTGGGCACAATCGGAATTGGCTTTTGACTTTCTGGAAAATGTACGAGTTGATTCAGATGACGTGAATCAATTCCACGCGAACCACGCATGATGTGAATGATGTCTTCATGGCCCTTGGTAGTGATCAACCCTACGCGGGAGCCGCGTCGCTGGATTAAGGTATTGGTGCCGACCGTAGTGCCGTGGGTCAGCACTTTAATTCGAGCGCAAAATTGGTCTAAAGGTAGGCCAATGCGTTCAGCTGCAGCAGCCATAGAATTAAGCATTCCTTGAGCGAAATGAGGAGGCGTAGACGGCGACTTTGCAGCGATCAAATCACCCTTTTCAGTGATGACAACACAGTCCGTGAAAGTCCCGCCAATATCTACTCCAACTTGGAAACTTTCCATCATTGCACCTCCGAAATATTAAAAAACAACAAACTCGATCAATTGATAGGGCTTGCTTTGTGTTACTTTATTCTGTAGTACATATTTGTAAACTACAAGTGACTTTTATTCAAACCAGTGCACCATTGGTAACCCAGCAACTGGAGATCTGAAGAACGGGATGGTTGTTCCACGCAAGCTACCAATATAAACAGTTTGTAGATCTGGACCGCCAAAAGTAACACTTGCCATCCATGGCGCAATAGTTCCATGAGCTCTACCCATGTCTTCGGTACTTGACTGTCCAGTTGCTATTTTTTCTAGCAAAATTCGACTTGCTACAGGATCACCATCATCCAAAAGCAGCAACTTATCACCTTGAGGAGTCAGTGCGATCAATTGATCCACCATTACCAAAGTACACCAAAGATTCCCAAAACTATCAAAAGCAATTCCGTCTGGATAACCACCCAAATGGCTTGGGCCAAAAATTTCACGATCAGTTAAGGTAACACCTAGTTCAGACTCACGCAATCGCATGCGAGAAATATGTGGCCCAGTAGTCTCAACAATGTACAACCACTCTTCTTGCACGTCTAATCGTATCTCGTTGGTGAAATAAAAATTGTCAGCAACCACTCGAATACCATGCTCGTCTACTACCGCGATGTAGCCATCGCAAACTCGACTACTGGCAGCTAGTGTCCAGGGGTTAACACGTGTAGAAATAGTTAGCCATATTCGGTTTTTACTATCTCGCAACACAAAATTAACCTTGCCAATAGGTTGACCATCAATTCGGTCGTAAAGGGTACGTGTATTGCCTTGTCGATCCATGGTCTCAAGGACATCAGTCCCGAAGTTTGCGATAAGTATCTGACTGTCAGAAGAAAAAGCCATGCCATTAGGAAGAGTTCCTATCGTGAACTTTGACTCAAAAGTTTCGGTACTAGATACGATTGCGCTTTCAAAGATGCTGTTAGCTTTTTGACCAATAAATTTCTGAGTTCCATCGGAATCAATTTGCGTCACACCACCACGTGCATCTGCCACCCACAAAGTCCCATCTCTCTCAGCCAAAATACATTCCGGACGCTGCAGATCTTTGCCAACATAAGAGATCAAGTTACGGTCAACTAAAAATTCGTTAAGTGGGTTATTGTTTTTTGAGAGAATTGCCATAATTTTTAATGAAAATCACTTTTAAAGATCTAATGCAACAAATAAAGTTAATTCTTTCTATCATTTCACAACGAAAAATAATAGCTCAACGCATTGACTATTTATCAATAGCCTATAAGAAATTAATATGTCATTAAAACTTAGATTAGCTCATCCAAGTTTATTAAATAGTCTACATAAAAACCCTTGGTTCGCCTGAGACTAAACCACTTACCATCAAATCCCATCACTTGTACAAGTTTGTAAAAGTTACGATGGTTGTCATAAAACTCAAGGGGTATTCAATGAGCATGAATCACATCAATCCTTTACGTTACGTTTTACTAGTTCTAGTATTTCTAACT
>CAJBVU010000339.1 GCA_903959115.1 uncultured Bacteroidota bacterium | reverse complement strand
TCTTCATGCATGTAAGCGATGGAATACATGTGAATCAAAGTGCCTATTCCCGTAATGATTAACGTCATTACAGCAGACAAGCGATCAAATTGAAATGCAAAATCTACGTGTAGACTTCCCACATGTAAGAAGGTAAATAATTTCTGGTGGATGCTTTCCAACTGACCTGCCTCAGCGGTAAGCGCATTGAAATTCATCACCGCCAAAATGAATGAACCCAAAACTGCTGCCGTACCTAACCAACCGGAAACATTTTTTGGCAAGAATCTACCAACCAATCCGTTGATCAAGAAACCAATCAATGGTAAAAATATCATTAATGTCAACATACCTCTATCCTTTTAATTGGTCTAAGAAACTCACATCCGTTTTGCGCGTATTGCGATACACCAAAACCAAAATGGCCAAGCCTACTGCCGCTTCCGCCGCTGCTACAACCATAATAAAAAACACAAAAATCTGTCCGTCGGCATCACCCATATAGGTTGAAAAAGCCGTAAACAACAGATTCACTGCGTTAAGCATCAATTCGATACACATCAACAAGATGATGGCATTACGACGAAACAACACACCAAACAAACCTATACTAAACAACACGGTGCTTAGGTAGATGTAGTGGCTGATTTCCACCTGATTAAATATACTTAACAAGTTCATGAATTGCCTCCTTCTTCTTTAGGGATTAATACTGCGTTGTTCTTTTCTCTCTTGCCTAACAAAACGGCACCTACCATCGCGGCCAAGAACAAAATACCTGTCAATTCGAATGGCACCACAAAACGAGTAAATAAAACTTTTCCCAACGCTTTCACTAGTCCAATGCCTTCAACGGGATTCTTTGCAACCGCTTCTCCTGTGACTTGGAAAGCAGCAGTGACAATCAACAGCATAGAACCGGCGGTAATGGCAGCAGCAATACCCCACCAATTCGATTTCACCGGCTCAGTCTCTTTGCTAAGATTCAAAAGCATCAAAACGAATAGAAACAAAACCATGATGGCTCCGGCGTAGACGATCAAATTAACGACAGCCAAAAACTGGGCGTTCAATAATACATAATGCGCTGATATCGTAAAGAAAGTAAAAATCAATGCCAATACGCTGTGTACTGGGTTTTTACTTGTCACTACGTAGAGCGACGATAAAATCGTGAGAAACGACAATATCAAAAAGGGAATTGGTAAGTTCTGAAACATAGTTATAAAATTAGGACCAGACTTGGCGTTTAGTGATATCAATGCGAGCATCTACTGTCTCAACCAACTTGTCTTTGCCGTAAATGAAATCTTCTCTTCCAAATTCTGCATCTACGATGCGATCGGTAAGGAAAATGGCTTGTTTGGGACAGGCTTCTTCACACAATCCGCAGAAAATGCAACGCAACATATTGATTTCATAGGTTGCTGCATATTTTTCTTCACGATACAAATGCTCTTCTCCTTTTTCTCTTTCCGCAGCCACCATAGTGATTGCTTCGGCAGGACATGCAACGGCACACAAACCGCAAGCAGTGCAACGTTCTTTTCCTTGATCATCTAGCTTTAACACGTGTTGACCGCGATAAACCTCTGAACGAGAGCGAACTTGCTCAGGATATTGAGATGTCGCTGGTTTGCGAAAGAAGTGTTTGAGGGTAATCCACATACCGCCCAAAATTGCCGGTAGATAAATCCTCTCAGAGAAGGTCATTTTTTTATCCATGACCGGCTGTGAACGATTGGTAAGTTGCTGCATGGTAATTAACTAGCGCTGTTTAGGTGCTTCATTTTAACCTTGTATTTCTTGCGAAGAATACCTGGCTTTTTCATTTTACGAACACTATTCATATTGATGTCGGATACCACAGTTTCCCCATCAGACAATTTTATCGTCAATGTTGGATCTTCAATTTTACTGTACGATACCTCCCATTTGCCTTTGCCGATTTTCTTGCAAGGAATGATTGCCATTGTACTTTGAGAAATTACATACATCTCATCCGCTCTACCCGTTTTGTCTTGGATGATGGCAGTTTTAGACTTTCCTACACCACCACAAATAAAGTAAGAACCATTACATGAAAGAGGGAACGAATATTTATTCTGCTCTTTTCCTTTGGCCACACCCAATTTCTTGGTCTTATCAGGCTTCACACCCGTTTCACCATCTCTGGTATACACTTGCAATTTGGCTTTCTTGTATACCGCAGCATCCAAAGAAACCGTCATCGTTACTGGAACAACAGCACAGCTATCACCAGGCATGCGGACTTCATAAGCACCACCCCAGTTCAAACCTTCTCCTTTTGCTGTATTCAACGGAATGCCACTGCCAATCAATTCTTCGATGGATGTCATCCTCTTGATTTTGATACAGTTCGATGCTCCTCTCGGACACAACTTGGCAAGATCACAAGCCTTCATTGTGATACCCAATCCACTGATAAACACCGTGGTGTCGCGGGTACAAGTATCCTTGTAAACAGGTTTTGGCTTTGGCTTTTCGATGGGCTTTGGCTTTTCCAAAATGGTAATCTCTACCCTTCTGTTTTTGGCCTTCTTCTCTTCTGAAGTTTCTTCTTTTTCACGCGGTTTGGCACGACCAAAATATTGACGCATCATCCAATCGCCTTCAATGTCGTTATCAGTCAAATACTGAAACACACCATCAACACGGGCTTGAGACAATTTCAAGTTCAATTCATCGTTTCCAGTAGAATCGGTATGACCCGTAAGGATCAAACGGAATTCATCCTTGGTGTCTAGGGTATCCAACAAGCGCTTCAATTTTGCAATTTCTGCAGGTTTGATCACCGACTTATTGGTTTCAAAATAAATCTGAACTGCGGGTGAAATTTCTTTCTGCTCATTGGCAGCGGGTTTCTTGGGCTTTGAACCTTGAGCAAACGATTGGACCGACAATAGTCCCAAAACGATTAACGAGAATAACCTTAAATGCTTCATTACAATTTTGGATGCGAAAATAAGTGATTTCATTGATGTTCATACACACAGAATCCACAAATAAGTAACGATTTGATTGTCAATTCTTATATTTGAAATCAATGAAGCACATTACCCACCTTTTCCTATTTATGTCCGCTTTGATATTCCCAAAATTCAATGCATCGGCCCAAGTAGCAAAAACCCAAGTTGTCCAACTTTCAGCCATAGCCAATTCCGATGGTAGCATCACTTTAAATTGGCCCAAAGAAACCTACACGGGAAACTTCAAGGTTTATCACAGAAATTTCGTGCACAATAACAATGTATGGTCTGCCGTTGATGCTACGCTCGCCGGAACCGTAAACTCATGGACCGATGCCACAGCCACCGTTGGAACCGACCGTGAATATTTAGTAACAAAAGTCAATGGGACAAAAACAGAAGCCTGGGGATATATCTACGCCGGCAACAAATTCATACCCAAAGCAGAAAAAGGGGGAATCATCCTTTTGGTAGATAGCTCGTACATCAAAGCGCTATCGAAAGAAATCAATACGGTTTACACCGACCTATACACATCAGGATACTTCCCCAACATCATTTTCGCGGGCCGAAAAGAAAAGGCGGAAGATGTTAAATTGAGAATCAAGGCATTTGTCGACAAAGCCGCCATCCGTCCGAAAGCCATTTACATCATCGGACATGTTCCCGTTCCCTATTCTGGCTATTTTTCTAGCAACGGAGATCGTCCGCCACCAGATGGTCACGTAGAAGGCTCAGGAAACCACACCGGCGCTTGGCCTGCCGATTTATACTATGGCGAATTGGAAGGTTTTTGGAGTGATCAAAATGTAAATTGCACCACCGGCGGCGATCCCCGACATCACAATATTCCAAACGATGGCAAATTCGATCAATCTGTGGTCGATAACCCCGTGGAATTGGAAGTGGGTCGCATCGACATGTTCGGTATGGATCAATTTTCAAAAAACGATACATTATTAGTAAAAGAATACTTGAACCGTGTCCATAATTTCCGACTCGGAAATATGTCGTTCCGCCGCCGTGGCCTGATCGACAATAACTTCACCGGGTTAAATCTTGCCTCAACGGGATACCAGAACATTCCTTGCTTTGTTGGGCTAGACAGTCTTTCTGATGCGGTGGATTATTTCACCGAGCAAAATTCTGGTTCTTATTTATGG
>CAJBVU010000338.1 GCA_903959115.1 uncultured Bacteroidota bacterium | reverse complement strand
GTCGATAATTGTGAAATTCATCCCTGCCGTACGCATGTTTACACCATATACAGTTCCAAATACGCGACATTTAACATTTAAACTATCAGCTGCTTTATTCGCATTTGTTTGCTTGTTAACCGTGCCGATATTATAAATTGGCAAGTCATCATTCAACAAAGTGATAATCAAAGTATCTTTTCCTTTAGCAATTTTAGAGTTCAACAATGTGCCTAATCCAAAGTATACCTTCTTGGTTGGCTCATAAGTGTAATCATTATAGAATGGTACGTTTACAATTATGGTATCTTTTGTAGTGCTCGTAATGTTAATGATTTTAGATGTAGGATTAAACTTGAAATCAACACCTTCAGTAGCAGAACTCAAAGCAGTGTAACAACGCAATGTGAAATCCGCATCCGCATCAGAGCGCGAAGCAATTCTCATTCTAACCGCAACATTTCCTACCGTCTCAGTAACTGTCAACTTGCTATCGATAAACTCAATGGTAGCCGGACCATCATTATCCAACATTACCAAAGTAATGATTGAATCTTTGATGTAAGCACCTCCAGTGATCTGACGCAAAACCATGCGAACAGTATCGTTTGGATCAATGTTGAAATCGTCAAATACCTTGGCGAAAATTGTAATTGAATCTGCTTTCGTGGTAGAACCTAAGTTAAAAGTTGAATCCTTGCCACTCTTACCAATTGAAAACTCTGAAGGAATATAGGTTGAATCACCTTTGCCTTTTACCAACAACATCATCTTAGAGGCTGTTGATACCGGCTTATCCATTTTTAACGTCATTCCTATTCTTCCAGCATTTTCCTTCACAACAACCATAGTGTTTGGAACGATAACATTCGCGATATCATTATCGGCAACAGTAATGGTATGTGCCTTCTCAACGCCAATAACACAATTGAGTGGCTGATCTAGACCCAATACGATTGTTTCCGGACCTTCCGCAGAATTATCGTCATTGATGGTAATTACTGTTGTATCGTTACCGGCTTTGCCAGCACCTTTAAAAGTAATAGTACGCTCAGTTAAAGTATAATCCGCTGCAGCCCCTTTGGTAGAAGTTCCACCGGCAACATAAAAACGAACTGTTTGATCTTTCTCACCACTATATTTTCTAGCAACATAAACACTGTAAGTTCCAACATCTTCTTTTGTAGATGACGTTCTTGCCCAAAACTCAACCATTGTAGGTGTTAATGCAGCATCATCATAATCCAAATAAATAGGATTTGCATATCCACCAGAAGGATTTACTGTATTCTTCTTGCTAGGACCCCAAATGCCATCTGCATCTGTATTGGCAAAAATAGTCACTCCCGATTTTAACGAAAGATTGTCTACCCGTTTAATACCATTGGCTAAACTATTCGGTACGATTCCAGCCCAGTTGCCAGATACTTTCCAAACATTTGTGGAATAGTAGCCTACCAAACTCGACAAATTGCTTCCGGTAAATGTTCCACCTTCAACAGGACCAACCGACAATGGACGACCAGAACCCATGGTATTGTCGTACAAAGCAACAAAACTTCTAGCCGGAGCCATACTCTTACCCCAAACACCAGTTCCTTTTACGTTACCTGCAGCATTTGGCGTGATAACCGTCATAGAATCACTGCAATACATTCTCACAGTATCGCCTGTAGTTATTCCAATTGCAATAACTGCCAAATAAATTTTATTGCCTGGAGACCAATAGTTTGTACTACCCGTACCAACTATTCCAAACCAACCCTCAAACTCACCCATCATTCCAGTGGTTAAAGTATCGTCGCCCTTTGGAGCGGCAGTCGCTGTCCAATAAGCTGTACCAGAATAATATCTGTAATTACCCGCAGTATCAATGTATAAAGGATTTCCGGCACCAGGCGACATTGATTTTGAAGCAAAATCAGTTGACTTAATACCACGAACTACATATCTGTAATCCGATTTAGGTTTTAAATTGTCTATACGCAAACGCACGTATGCTGGTAAACGTCTTGTTGAATCACCCGATGTCATGTATTGGGGAACAACCAAACCGATTACGTTAGATGGAGAGTATTGAGCCTTCACATCTTTTAGAAGAAACAATAACGCGAAACCAAGTAAGAATTTTTTCATAAGTTCAATTTATACAAAAGTATAGAAAAAAATCCTTGTTTCAAAGAACGCAAGCGGCAGTCATAACACTCACTTTTTCAATCCCAATGTCATCCAAATGCAAGCAACTTTTCAAGCACGACTCAATGGTGGATCCCGTTGTCATAACGTCATCTACCAAACACAAATGTCCCAAAGATAATCCCTTGTATTTGGGATTAAATTGGTACTTGCTTTCCGATGATGTTAATCGTTCGGCACGATTTTTTTTGGTCTGCGAAATTGATCGATTTGGCTGCAAAAATAAATCCGTAATAAGCTCGCCACTCAACACCTCCGTGACGCCTTCCGCCAAACGAAGTGCCTGATTATACCCCCGTTTTCTCACTTTTGAAGCGTGCATCGGAATTACAGCAAAATGGGTAAAATCCGGATCGCCGTGATCACGCGTTATCCGATCCCCCATTTCCTTGCCGAGTTTCACCGCCAACGACTCCGCTCCTTCGTATTTAATGGCCTTCATCATTTTGGAAACACCCGAATTGCGTCTGTAATCCAATAAAAAATAACCTAACGCTAGTGGAACCCTGCCAGCCAAACCCCTGCAAATTGGGTTGGTTTTGCTCAGTCCGTAAACCGAATATGGCAAATTGACATAGCATGTAAAACACAAATCATGTTCTTGTCTTATTAATAAATCACCACAAACAACACATGTTCTGGGAAATGTAAAATCTAACATGTCCAAAACCAATTCCTCAAACAATGCTCTCACTTTACTAGAATTCCTATCTAAACAATCACCCATCGCTCCAAACACATATCGCAAAAACAACGATTTATCGATTTACCCTACCATTATTGCAAAAAACGCAGAACTTTGCACCCATGGCTGGACCACACCAACAAGATCGCGACATTCCCAAATCCAAATTATCCCTAGACGCTTTCAAAAAATCTACCCGGCTATTCCGATATATGTCGGCCCAAAACCGCGCTTGGTTTATTCTGGGTACCATTTTCCTTGCCATTAGCGCCGGTGCCTCTCTTATGTTTCCAAAATTACTCGGCGACCTTATGGATGGGGCATTTGTATACAACGGAGGCAATATCGCCAAAGCACCCAATACTGAAGCCTTACAGAAAGTAGCCATCTATTTTGTATATCTATTTATCATCCAAGCCCTTTTTAGTTTTGCTAGAATTGCCATTTATGTTCGGGTTACGGAAGACATGACATATGGTCTGCGCACCGATCTCTTCAAAAGTGTCATCGGCCAAAACATGAATTTCCACAACCAGAATCGCGTAGGTGAATTACTCAGTCGCTTCTCTGCCGATGTGGCTCAAATTCAGGATGCCTTCACAACCAACTTGGCGATGTTTATTCGTCAGATTCTTATCCTTATTGGTGGCGTGGTTGTGCTTTTTTTTACCTCTTCAAAATTGGCAGTTATGATGCTCGCCACATTACCCGCAATCATCATCATCGCCCTACTTTTTGGTAAATTTATTCGCAAGAAATCCAAAGAAGTTCAAGACGTTACCGCCGCAAACAATGTAATCGTAGAAGAGTCTCTCAGCGGAATTATGTCGGTCAAGTCTTTCACCAACGAGTATTTCGAAAACGAAAGATATCAAGCCAACAGCCAAAAACTAAAACGCGATTCCATTGTCCGTGGATACTGGAGAGGCACTTTTAGTTCTTTTATTATCATTTGCATGTTCGGTGCCATCGTTTGGTTGATTTATCAAGGACTAGGGCTTGTACAATCCGGCGAAATGGGCGTGGGTGAGCTGTTTAACTTTATGATGCTTACCGCCTTTGTAGGGAGCAGCATCGGAGGCATGGCCGAGCAATTTGTACAAATCCAAAAAACCCTCGGAAGCATCGAACGCGTTCTAGACATCATCGACATGCCCATGGAAATTGAGCCAATAGCGAAATCAGAATTCCAGCAATCTCAACCGCAATGGGATCAAGCCCTTCATATTCAAAATCTCTATTTCCATTATCCATCAAGGCCAGAAAATGAGATTATCAAAGGGCTCAACATCGATTTAAATCCTGGTGAAACCCTAGCCATCGTAGGTCCTTCAGGATCAGGAAAATCAACTCTCGCCGCACTGCTTTATCAATTCTACCTCCCCACAGATGGACGCATTGCATTAGGCAACCAAAACATCCAAGACTTTGATTTAAAATCCTACCGAAGCGCCTTTGCCCTTGTTCCTCAAGAAGTGATGCTGTTTGGTGGAAGCATTTACGATAACATTCGTTACGGCAAGCCAGAAGCCACTGCTGAAGAGATTTATGTCGCCGCGAAAAAAGCCAATGCCGCCGATTTTATTGAGGGATTTCCAGAGAAGTACGAAACCCTTGTTGGCGACCGTGGCGTTCGATTATCGGGCGGACAAAAACAGCGCATCGCTATCGCCAGAGCCATATTGAGAGACCCAAAAATCCTTATCCTTGATGAAGCCACCAGCGCCCTAGATTCAGAAAGTGAAATCCAAGTCCAACGCGCCCTTAAAGTGCTGATGGAAAATAGGACATCTGTGGTGATTGCGCATCGACTTAGCACAATTAGGCAAGCCAACGTGATTGCGCTACTAAAAGACGGCGTAATCCTAGAGCAAGGAAATCACGAAACACTGATGAAAATTGAAGGTGGCAAATACAGAAGGATGGTTGAGCAACAAATCGACCCCTCCGATTTCTTCCAAAATACCTAAATTGCAACATGCCTGCCCGAATCCAATTTTTCTTAGGATTGCAAAATACCAGGACTGTTCATCGGTCGGCGCCGGCGATATTGCATCAAATACAACTCTTCCCATTTAAAATATCCACCCTCAGAAGTATTCTGAGCACGATTCTGTTGCTGATTTCTTCAGCCATTTTTGGCCAATTCAACAATGAAAATAATCCCCCGCCAAGCCCCGATTCGAACAAAGAACTCGCTTACGTTTTATACAATCAAAACGATTTCTCCAGAGCCGCAATCCTATTAGAAGATATCGTTGAAGCCAATCCCAAAGATGAACTCAGTCATCG
>CAJBVU010000337.1 GCA_903959115.1 uncultured Bacteroidota bacterium | reverse complement strand
TGTATTTCTTGAAGCGACAAAGCAACATCGGTCGGAAACTCCTACTGCTCACCCGCGAAGTATTAACCGGCCTACAAGGGCACCACAAACCCTCGGCAGATCTCCAAGACGCCTTTGATTTACACAACAAAGTAGAATTATATTTTGATCAATTAACAGAAGACGTAAACAACCTACTCACCGTATACTTGTCCGTATCCTCTCAAAAAACCAACGAAGTCATGAAAGTGCTCACCGTATTTTCGGCCTTCTTTTTACCCTTAACGTTTTTGGTTGGGGTATATGGGATGAATTTCAAATACATGCCAGAATTGGACAGCCCATGGGGGTACCCGGGCGTTTTGGCTTTGATGTTGGGCATTGTGATATTCATTTACGTCTGGTTCCGACGAAAAAAGTGGCTGTAACCCCATGAAAAAAACAATCCAAACCGTATGCATTTACTGTGCATCAAGCAATCAAATTCCACAGAAGTACTTCGATGCTGCAAAACAGCTTTCACAAACACTGGCCGAAGCCGGAATACACATCGTGTATGGCGGCGGAGGCACCGGATTGATGGGACAAGTAGCCACAACCGCCATGCAACATGGGGGCCATGTCATTGGCATCATCCCGGCCTTCATGAAAGCCGCACAATGGGATCACCCCGAAGTGGAGAACATGCACATCGTGTCCGACATGCATGAACGCAAACGAAAGTTCATTGAGCAATCCGATGCCATCATCGCCCTGCCCGGAGGTTGTGGCACCTTTGAAGAATTGTTCGAAGCCATCACCCTTAAACAACTGGGGCAACACACCCACCCCATCATTATCGTGAATGTAGATGGCTTTTACGACCCCATCCTGCAGATGCTCAACAAAGTAGTTGAAGAACGATTCATGGGCGAACACCACCGCGATTGCTGGAGCGTAATTACTGATCCAACAACGATCATCCAAGCCATTGAAAATGCCCCCGGATGGCCTGAAGACGCCATCAACACTGCCGCATTGCTCTGATTATTGGGTCGATTTAGATCGAAGGCAACAACGATTTGCGCAAAAACAAACCGGAGTTTAGCGGAATATTCAAACTAAAGCGAATCCCGCGCTGCAACTGTTGCTTGTAGGTGGGCAAAAAATATTGTTTCACGCCGCCCGGTCCGCCTACTTCTTCAATACCACCCAAGGTCTTCAACAAATCATTGTTCATAAACAACGGCACACTCACCTGCAAAAATCCCGTACGGATCATCAGACCGGCATCAAAAAACTTGGTTGGGAGTTCCAGCTGTTCGGGAGATAAGTTACGCGCAGTCGGCATCATCGAATAATCTGCAAAAATCCGAATCATTGAGGGCAATTTGGGCAAACTCATAGAAAAGTTAATGGCTGTCAAACTTCTGTTACTACCCATAAAAGTTGCCGTTCCCATGCCACCCATATTATTCATCCGCTGCTGTCCGTTGGTGGTATAATTATACTGTCCATGCAATGAGTTATTGCCATTCATAGGAGCAGAACTCCTCCCCCTAAAATACTCATCGTAAAAGACATCCTGCTGACCCGAGGCCCCGCTTAACATCAAATACATGTTCTCGTCGTGAGCATACCTATCCACAATATTAAAATGTCGTAGATCATCTAAAACGAACACAGTGCCCCAGTACCCGCGCAATTCGATGCTTCTTAACTTCTTTTTAGTGGCGATATAATTCCAAGTATACTTCGCCTCTGCTTGAATCCTGCCGGTGGTTTCACCGCCGATGTGAAAGCCGCCCTGCCCCGGATATACTTTACCCCTTGACACACTCTCAAAACTGGCTTTGTATTCAAAAGCCGAAATTGGTCCACGCTTTTTCCCAAAATAACTAAAGCGCAAACAACCTAAATTTTCAGTTCGGTCAAACCAACCCATTTTTTGAATACCTAATACCCCAGTTACTTCGATGAAATTCGAAAATCCATTTCTGCGTTTAGAATTACCCAATTCCATAATCACATAGGGTTTGATCACGGAAAAACTCGGATGTCGAGGATTGTTTGCAAAAATTCCTTCCGTTTGGGTTTCATCATATTGAAACGTCATCGCACTCACCCCAATCCGCAAACTCTTGTATCGCTTACCACCCAAGGGATTGTAGCTGATATCGCCCAGGCCCGAAAGATTCTTCCTTCCAAAAGAATACATCGGCACCAACGAATACCTCAACTTCGGCGCAGGCAAACTCGTGTTGTGCAGCACCAATCCCAACATCATGCGATCGTATTGATTCCAACCCACCGCCGGCAACCAATAATGGTTCCGCTCGTTCGGCAAATCATTCCCCGTGCCAAATTTCCACTTGAATTCGCGACCACCCTTGGTCCACATATTGTTGTTGCGATTCACCTCCGGGATGTTCCTGTCCGCATCAATCATCACCGTATCTGTAAAGGTTGATAGTTTTACCACACCGCCCGCTTTTTTCAATTCTTCCGGCGACATCCAAACCGACTCCCACACTTTGCCATTCCGAATGGATTGAACACCGATGGGGCCATTGACTGAACCCACGTTTCTCACTTTCACATCCATCCCAGCCCCAGACTTCTTCACGCCAACCAATTTAAAATCAGCAACCTTTCTTGAATCTATCAAATCATCGAACAACCAGCCCAAATCCTGCTTGCTCACCGCCTCCATCACCGCCCGAAAATCCTCAGGCTGCGGATGCCTAAACTTCCAACGTTCAAAATACGCTTGCATGCATACATCAAACATTGAATCGCCCAAATAGGCCTTCAAATAATGAAATACCAATCCCGTTTTTTGATACATCACCCCGCCGTAATTGGCTGAAGAGAAATCCGTCGACAAAGTTTGTATGGGTTGATCCACGCCAAAAGAAGCCATGCATCGATACATCAAATCGCCTTCGTCTTTGTGCGACAATCCCATCATGCCCAATTTCTTTGCCAAACCCTTAACCATATCACTCAAACGCGTATTCGTTGGGTACTTCGACGCCACATAACGCATCTCATTTAGGGTATTCAACCCTTCGTCCATCCAACCAAAATCGCGCTCGTTGCTACCCAAAATACCGTAAAACCAGTTGTGTCCCACCTCATGCACAATCACTACTTCAAGCGATTCTTTATTCGATACGCCGCCAATCACCGTCACATTCGGGTACTCCATTCCGCCACCCGCGCTGATGGTCCCGTCAACCGCCGTAACCTGATTGTAAGGATAATCGCCATTCCACTGCGAATATTTCAAAATACCATCGTGCAGATACTCCAACGCATGGGGCTTCCATAATTCCTCCGAACCTTTGGTATACATTGCCCAAGTCGTTACCGTTCTTCCACTGCGAGGCAATACAACTTGGCCTTTCAACACGAGAAACGTTTTATCGGCAAACCAAGCAAAATCATGCACCCGCGATTGCGTGTAACGAATGGTCTTCATGACCTTAGGCTTCTCAACCCAAGAATCCCGATTTCCGTCGGGGTTGTTGTTGGCGTAGAACTTATCAATTTTCGACCAATCCAATTCCGACCTCCGGATGGGGATATCAGCCGCGCGATACATACCCGCAGGGATAAGCTCCTTATCCAAATTTTCCTGAAACGGATACACTGGCTCCGATTTTCCCTCGGTGGAAGGCTCAGGTTTGCCACCGGCGACCCCAGAACTTTGGTTGGGCTTTAAACTGGTCACCCCATTGTATTCGGCCAGTAAATTCAACCGCTTGATTTCACGCTCCGTCTGTAAATCGCCCGTTGAACCTACCGTATAATCTTCTGGCAATGTGATACTTACGTCGAAGCTTCCATATTCTGAATAAAACTCCCCTTGGTTTAAATACGGCATTGGATGCCATCCTTTTTCATCGTAGACCGCAGGTTTTGGATACCACTGCGTGATTTGATACGTTTGTCCGATGTGACCCATGCGCGACACCTCGCCTGAAGGCAATTTCACCCGAAACGGCGTAGTAATCACCACTTTTTCTCCCGGCGCCAAAGGCTTATTTAATGTTAGCACGGCGATATCTATGTGCTTTGCATCGTACGTCAACTTTACAGATGTCCCATCGGCCTTGAAGTCCAACGAATCGATAAAACCCTGATATTCTGGATCATTTCGAAACAAATAGTCTTTGCCCGACATCATCAATTGCTTGGCTAGTGCAGTATTTTTATTCTTGTAAGCGTTCGGCCATAGGTGAATATACAATGAATTGAGTGTAGCCGGGGAATTGTTCGTATACACAACCTCTTCAGAACCACGAAGCATGTGCAGCTGGTCGTCCAGGGTAACCTTGATGGTGTAATTGACCTCTTGCTGCCAACTTCCTTTGGTTTGGGCGATGGCCGATTTCATTAAGAAAACCATACCCAACGCGGTGATGATGCGTTTCATAAGTATGGCAATTTACGAATTTTACGGCAGAATCATTTCAACGCCGCTTTCGGTAGACCGCACCCTTGCATAGCCATTTTCCATATCGTCCAGTCCTAAGTATTGATCGTTGACGTAGGAAATCAAATCCCTGCAGCTGCGATCGATGTTGGCTTTGTATCCGATGGGCAGATTCAACACCACTTCCACCGATGGATTGCGCCATGGCGCATTTTTACCCAAAATCAGCACATCGGGCAAAACCAAAGTAGTTGAATCCCATCGCACATCGTAACGCAAATCCGCCGCGTAAGTAATGGCCGATTTTCTGCTACCCCTGCTCCGCTTGAATACCGTTACAAAAGGTTTTGCCTCCAATGTAGTAGCGATGGTCAACGAAACATCGTTGCTGGCCCGGTTGACCATCAAATCGTAAAAAGCATGCTCTCCGTGGTAACCATCGCGTCCATTCAACGTCACTTCCACATCAATGTCCTTGATAGACTCGTCCAACTCCTGTCGGGCTCGACCGTCTAATTCACCGTCCCATTTCAAAGGCACGGTTTCTGTTCGCACCGAAATGGTTTTTGCGCTATCCACCTGCTCGCACGTTTTGGCGAAATTCACCGATGCTGAAGTCGAAAAACCGCGGCCCACTTCAACCGATTTAACCGTTAAAAATACCAAGGCGATCCAAAAGGCCAGGTTCAACGGCCAGCGCAAGAAGGGACTCATCTTCTTCCCATTTACCAAGATGCGAATGAGGCCGTAAATCAGTTGAATCAAAGGCACCAAAACCACAGCGAAGATGGCCAAAATGGTGCCGAACAAGTAGGTATAACCCAGCAAGAAATAATCGTAAAAGGCATCGAAAACAAAAGCAATCATACCGGCAGAAAGCACTGCACCAATAACGCCAGGAACTATGATGGAAAACAGGGCCACAAGGGCAAAAGCGGCCAGAACCTTAACGAGCAGCCTACCTGTTTTACTCAGCCCGCGCTTCGCGCGGGGATTCACGCTCTCCATCGCCTTAGCGTAGGCCGACTCATAAGCAGAGCGAACATTATGATCCACCACCTTCGCCAAATTATCAAAATTTACCGGCTCTCCCCGCATCTGCAATTTCTCCGCCGGTGTAGAGGCGGCTGGAATAATTATCATCAAAAAGATATAAACCAAAATCACGGTTCCAAAAGAGGCAACCGCCAAAATACCAGAAACCGCCCGCACAAACACTGGATCCCATCCAAAATACGCTGCAATCCCGCTACAAACACCGTAGACCACAACATCGTCCTCGTTGCGATACAGACGCTTCCCGTCCTTGCCATACATATTGGGTTCACCTGAAGCCCTAGATTCCTCATTGCCTTTTGTACCCGCTGCACCATTTGTACTATCCGTTCCCTCCGTATCCGAATTATCCATGGCGTCGCCCAACTGTTCGGCAGAACCAACTTGGGCAATGACATCCTCCACCTGATTGATAAAAATGGCGGGTGTCCCCGAATTTAACATGTGACTAAATAACTCCGCAATCCGATTTTCGATGTCGTCATATACTTCCTTTTCAGTAATTCGGAGGCGCAGCGATTCCAAATATTGCTTCAATCGGTCGTAAGCAATCTCATCGATTTGGAAAACAAACCCGTTGATGTTGGCTGAAATAATTCGGTTCATGGTTGTTGAGTTGATGTGGTTTGATTTTGATTATTTTCGATATGATTCAATGTCTGATTCGTTGCGATGCGCGATACACAATCTACGGCAAACTGCAATTCCGACCATGTGCTCCGCAGAGAGGCCAAAAATTCCGCACCGGTTTCAGTGATCTCAAAATATTTCCGCGGCGGACCTGATTTGGATTCCTCCCAGCGATAACTCAACAATCCCCCATTTTTCAGGCGAGTGAGCAACGGATACAAAGTACCCTCCACCACCAACAATTTGGCTTGCTTAAGACGATCCAGTATGTCGGATGAGTAACAAGACCCCTGAGAAATAATCTGCAAAATGCAATACTCTAAAATCCCCTTGCGCATCTGCGATTGGGTATTTTCCAAATCCATGGCACAAACATACATTAAAATTTTAGTACTATGCAATACAAAGTACTATAAAAAACCAATTACACCTGAACCTTGTCTTACTCTGTGGGATATCGAAAAAACTGCATCAATAAATCAGCCGTTCCACGGGCCGTTTTCTTGTCGATGCTACCTAGTCGCTGTAAAAAACGCTGATCGTCCACAGCCCTAACCTGATCTATCGCCAACTGGCCTTGTCGTTTCTGAAACATACAATCCAAACGCGTTGGCAATGATTTTCGAGTGGATGTCAACGGGACAACTACTGAGCGCTTCAGGAAATTATTTGACGCGGTGGGCGAAACCACGAGGCAGGGACGCACCTTTTGAATCTCAGACCCAAGGGCCGGATCAAGTTGAATCATCCACACATCGTATTGCTTTTTCACCATGTCCATTCCTCATGATCAAATGTGTTTGAAAAATCCGTAAACGTTTGGGCAATTCGCCTTTCAGCAGAATTCTCTGCATCGCAGTCGTGAAATGCCTTTTCCCAGTCGATGCTTTTACTCGATACCTTACTCACAATCAATTGCTGACCTTTTATTTCGATGCTTACTTCCTCGTCCATATTACACAAAGCCAATAGTTCTTTAGGAATAATTATCCCCTTGCTGTTGCCTATGTTTCTGAGTTTAACGGTAATCATGTTAAAACAAAGTTACAACAAAAGGTTTTACAAATTTCGCGCATTAAACCCCATCTCACAAGGATGAAAATCGCAAAACCCGAATTTCCATTTGTAAAAACTCCAACTATAGAATCTCAATATTGTAGGCAGTCAATAGCCCTGGCAATCCATCCAAAGAAAATTTGGCCTTTTTGATGTTATTGGTATTGGGATCGATGCGATAATACTGTGCCGTTGAAAAATTCGCCTTCTCCAAATTGGTCCGATCAAACAGCGCATCCATGAGATTACAATCTGCAAAATTGACCTCGCTCAAGTCGGCCTCGGTAAAATCCACCTCCTTCATATGACATCGCAAAAAAGGGGTTTTCTTTAGTTTGAGTTGATAAAACGAGGAATGATCCAACAAACAATCCGCGAACGACACCGAAAAAATAAGCGTATTGCAGGTCTCGAACCGAAGCCCCAGCAACTTGCAATGCTCAAATTTACAATCGCGCAAAATGGCACCATCCAACCGCACCCCGCTCAAATTGCAATGCGCAAATACACAGCCAGAGAAATTAAAATCGGTGAGGTTGACCGAACCAAAATCGACGTGAGAAAAAACGCATTCTTCGTATTCCCCCACAGCAAACGGATGCTCAAGAGCGAGAATGTGTTCGAATTTTTGATCGTATTGATAAATCGACATGATTCAGCGTTGTACATCCATATCCCCAGGCAAAGTCATCCCGCCCACATGAAACTCACGCATGTAAATTTTCACCAGCAGGATAAACAAACTGATGAGTATCGGACCAAAAATTAAGCCCATAAACCCGAAAATATTCACCCCAATAATCACCCCGAAAATGGTAATCAGCGGATGCGCATCGCCCCATTTCTTTTGAATATATAGACGTACAACATTGTCAACTGTCCCCAACACCGCAATCCCAAAAATCAACACTACCCACGCTTGCGTAGGATGTCCAGAAGTATACTGCAAGACAGCCAACGGCATATAAGCAAGACTCGCCCCCACGAGTGGGATTATCGCTGCGATGGCGGTGGCACAGAACCAAAACAACAAATCATCGACACCCAAAAACGCATAGCAAATCACAGCGAGAATGGCTTGCACAAAAGCAGTAGCTGGAATACCCGCCGCATTCGAAATCACCAATGAATTCAGCTCCTTACCAATGAGGGCGATGTGATTATCTTCTAGCGGTAGATAGGTAAAAAACCAGGCTTCCATCGCTCTGCGGTTGAGTAACATAAAATAGAGCACAAAATACATCACTGCCACCGTAGCAAATGAATTGGCAATTACCCCAACCATGGAAGTCGCCGCGGCGGTTAGAAACGAAGAAGCCTGTTTAAGGTTTTCGGCGGTGAGAATCTCAAAACCAAAACGCTGCTCTTGCTCGGTGATAAACAAATTAATTGATTGTAATACCTGTTCGCTATGCGATACTACATCGGCCAACCGGGCAGTCACTTCTCCGATGATCAATCCTGCGGGGACTACGATCAACAAAAAACTCGTAACCAACAAAAAAATGGTGGATTTTTGATTGCCCAATTTATAGCGTTTATCCAGATAGGCTTGGGGTTTACGCAAGAAAAAATAGAGGGTAAGTGCGCCGAGGAATCCCGACAAAAAACCCAACAGCTCCGAGGCAATAAAAAGGCCAAATACAACCAACAGGAGGAGATAGCTATTCTGTCGGACAGTCGATTTTTGCATACACAAAGAAACAAAAAAAACTGAGGCCGCGCGCAGCGCGGCCTCAGTTTACACTATTTATTAAACAACTATTAAGCCTGCGCTGGCGCAAACTGTACGTTGAAAATCAACTTCACGTCGCTTCCAACAACAACACCACCTGCCTCAGTTACCGCGCTCCATGTCAAACCAAACTCCTCGCGCTTCACAACACCACTTACCTCAAAACCAATTTTGTGATTGCCCCATGGATCAACCATTTCGCCACCAAACTCAGCCTTCAAAGCAACCGTATTGGTAATGCCCTTGATGGTCAAATCACCCACCACGTTATACTCACTGTCAGATACCTTCTCAAAAGAAGTACTGCTGAAATCAATGCTAGGGAACTGAGCCGCATCGAAAAATTCACCCGACTTCAAATGACCATCACGATCCGCGTTGTTGGTATCAATTGAATCAACCGAAGCGCTGAAAGTTACAGATGCACCTGAAAAATCTGTGCTGCTGGCCGCGTGCAAAGACGCTGTGAACTGCTTGAAAGTACCAGTAACTGTAGAAATTACCAAGTGCTTAACCTTGAACTGTGCCTCGCTGTGCGTAGGATCTAAGTTCCATTGTGCCAATGTTTGTGTTGTCATATCGTTTTTTATTTGTTACAACAAATGTCGTTGTATTTATTGATATACACAACAACAAAACGATGAAAATTGTTTCTGTTCGACAAACGACCTGCCGGATTTTTGTAAATTGCCGACATGTTCCGTGCGCTCACCTTCCTCCTCACCGCCGCCATCGGCCTCGCAAACCCAGCCATCGCCCAGTACGGAGGCCTCGATACCACCGCAAAAGATGCAACCCCAACCGCCATCAAAAGCGCATCCACCATCGCCAATAATCCCAGCCCAACTC
>CAJBVU010000336.1 GCA_903959115.1 uncultured Bacteroidota bacterium | reverse complement strand
GTACCCGCCATCTGAGCCGTACCAACCACTCTTTCACCCTTTTCAGAGGTCAAATGAGTCACCGTACCTGAAGCCGGTGCATAAATACTGGTCCTACCTAAATTCCTTCTACCCTCTTCCAATCTCGCCGCCACACTTTGAACATTGAACCGCGACCCCAACACTGACTTCCCGGCAGATTCGAAATCCGCTTTGGCAAATTCGTATTGTGATTGAGCCGTTTCCCACTCTTGCTCTGATATTACTTTTTGTTCGTGAAGTGTTTTCTGACGTTTGAAAGTGAGTCCCGCTTGATCATAAGCCGCCTTGGCTTTAATCAACTGGGCTTCAGATCCCGCCAACGCTGCTTTTGTATTATCCAAATTGGCTTTCAACTGCGACATCGCCGTTTCATACAATTCAGGGTTGATGCGCAACAACAGTTGTCCTTTGGTGACACTATCGCCCTCATGAACCATCATATCGATGATTTCACCACTCACATCGGCACTAATTTTCACTTCGCTTTCTGGCTGAATTTTGCCCGTCACACTCACAATTTCTGTAATCGTGCGATTCTCCACCTTTACCGATTCAACTTCTAAATCTTTTTTTCCGCCTTTCATCACCATGGCAGCAACTACCAAGACAACGAGTGAAATTATGGAAATCCAAAGAATGCGTTTTTTCTTCATGTTATTTTTGGGTAGGGATGATTGATGTTTGATATTGATCAGGTGACAAATAGAACTCTAGTACCAACCTACGGAATGTTAGTTCGTATTTGGCAGAGATGTAATTTTGATGCGCCGCAGAACTTGCCATCAAGGCCAATTGATATTCAAAATAAGAGGCCGCGCCCGCATCGTATCGTTGTTTCACATATTGCTGATTTTGGGCTTGCAAGTTTTTATTCTCTAGGTTTGATGCGTATCGTTTTTCGGCATTTTGATAATTATTAAACGCGGAAAGCACTTCATTTTGCACATTTTGCTGAATCCGATCCATATTCAACTGCGCGCGTAAGACCGCCAAATTTGCCGTTTTTACTTGATTCTGTCGTGATAGACCCGAATAAATGGGAATATTCAAATTCACTCCCAATGATTTACCAAAGTTGTCTTGAATCTGATCGCCAAATCCTTTGGTTTTCATTGAATAGGCAAACTCTGGCGCCTCTACGATCGCATTGGTGCCTTGCACCCTTCCAACAGGAGAAAACCCCGTAACCGTTACATTTTCAATTGTTTTTGCATTGTCGGAATAGACCGTATTTAAATTACCACCCACACTCAAGGTAGGCATCGTTGCTCCTTTTGCCGATTTCAATCCAAATTCAGCCGCCGCCACACGATACGCAGCCGCTTGATAATCAGGGCGCTTGAACAAAATCGTATCTATCAATTGACTGGCGGTGTATCCAAAAGGCTCAGAGATTATTCCCAAGTCTTCATTCACAGGACGAAATGGTTTATGATATTCCAGACGAATCAACTGCTTCAAATTCTGCAGGGCCGTTGCCTTCACATTTTCTGCGTTGGTTACACTCGCGGCATCGTTGGCGACTTGGGCTTTTAACGACAGTAATGCACCTTGCGTACTTCCACCCGCATCGAATATTTTTTGACCACGATCCAATTGCAACGTACTCGACTCTAGCACTTGTGCCGCCGCAATCAAAGATTCGTTGGCTTGTAAATATTGAATATACGCAGAAGAAACTTGCAGCGTGACCGTTAATTGCATCGACTTTAAATCCATGCCTGAGGCCAACCAATTTTCTTTGGCTTGCTTGTAATTATTTTGATTTTGTAGTCCGCCAAAAAGCAGTAAAGAGCCCTGAAGCTGAAAGTTGTTACTACCAATGGTGGATTGCACAAACTGGTTTGTAAAACGGTCGATACTTCTTCCCGATTGATAAAACTGCCCGGCCGCGCCCGACACATCTGGACCGAAATTTAGCATCGATTGATCCAAGGTCATTTCGGATTGTGTTTGGGACAGCATCGACAGTTGGACATCAATGTTTTGATTGAGGGCTTGAGCGATACATGCCTCCAAAGTGTATTCGCCGGTATTCACAGCCCTTTCCAAGGCCGAGTTGATGGCAGATGAATTGGACAAAACAACGACTTGAGATTTAAGCCCAGAGGTTGACAATGCCGCGGCAAACACGACAAGGAAATACAATGTCGAGGAAATTCGATTCCACATAAATACAAAGATAAGGAAACAGAAGCGGCCCTGCGGGCCGCTTCGACATACAATCATATCAAAACGACAAATTAGAATGAATTACATCTTTTCACAGTCCGGCTTCTTCTTATCCAACCGATCAATCTGATCCCGCATCATCTGAATAAACCTCGAGTTCTTTGTCCCCGCAAATCGATACACCGTAAAGCCCAAATAAATATCTGCATCCCGCATATTTCGGGTATACAGCAAATTAAACACACTATTGCTACCTATATAAAAGCAGCCAACCCTACAGGAAAGCCCTGCCCGCAAACTGCGATAATCGTATTCTAACAAAACCGGCAACGACACCTCCCATTTCTCTCTTTCATATCGTGGGGCAATCATCGCATAGCTTTGATAACGAGCGCTTTGGGTGTAACGACCTCTCAAACTTTGCATCACCTGGGTTTGAATAAAAACATATTTGCTATACTGATAATCGATGCTCGCCACAAATCGCGTTGGCAAGCCAATAATCACGTCTTGTTTGCCCGTGGTATAGCCAGAAACACCTTTAAAAATATTGTTCAATGGCGCCAAAGAAACATCCACCTGCGACGCTGTTAAGTCATTCTTAAAATTGGAAGCATCCCAAGTGGTGGTTGTCGCATTTTCGATCGCCGTCACCGCAGCATCTCTATATCGAACAGAACCAATATCCATTATACTCAAGCCAAATTTGTACTTATACATTTTATGTCGCTTAAGATAATCGCCATTTCGCTTGTAATCGGCCAAATGAAACGCGTAACTCCAACCCAAATCCAACCCCGTACCCTTTCCTTGACCTTGGTACAACGCATAACGAATGTTGGTTTTATCAAATTGCAACTGAAACGGATTCCCGCGATGCACTTGCATATTATCGTACTGAAAGTAACTACCGCCCAAACCCCAAATCTTTTTCACGGTGGCCCCAAACATCATCTCCTGCTTCCACATCATCGGCATATTGTAAGCGATATTGATACCGGAACTCACATATGCATTGGCCGAAACGGAGGTTCGATTCAAATTGTAGTTGCCGTTTTTATCCAGAATGAAATATTTAAACGCCTTGCGATTGTTGCTCAAGTCTTTCATTAGCGCATGTGCAAAGGGCTCATCGAGTCCGGAAACATTGGCCAGCACAACCACATCATTGAGCAATCCTATCTGAATTTTCTTGTATTTCATCGTAAACGATGGCAAATAAGCAATGGCACCCACACCAGCGAATTTTCGCTTTCGATTTAAGTCTTCCACCAAGAACGACGAATCGAATCTGGGATTTCCGTTGATGGTTTGATACTGAACAGGGACTTTATTGATTGCCACACGATACGCAGAATACGGCAACTTGAGATTTACATAATTGTTATTGACATTACCCCAGACCCCGACAATATTGACATGCCATTGGTAAGGAGTGTAGGCTGTGAGCGATGGATTGATTTTGGCAGCATGAACCCCAGCGTATTTTCCCACGGCGATGGGCGCAAAGTTTTGGGCTTTGACAGGCATTAGCCCTAGTGCTAAAAATGTAACCCATAAAAATTTTAGTCGCTTACACAGATCCATGATTCTTTTCGCAACCAAAGATAAATACAATTATTTATAGTAGGGGTTTGATGAATAATCATAGCGTTTGAAAACAATTGTCCGTTCCTTTGTGTTTTATTTCGGTTCAATATAATTTCATGCTAAAATCAATCAAGTCAATTTCTCTCTATGCATTATTTTTCATGCTGGCAAACGCAGCAAATGCTCAATTTAAAGGATTAGGTTTCTCATGTTACAACAACCAATATAAACTTGAATTAACCACCACAAAAACTGCGATTACTACTTGTAACGACACAGTACAATTAAGTGTGAGTTGTACCGGAAATCCCGACGTTTATTGGACTGATGGTTACTTTGGCAAAACGCGCGTTGTGAGTAGCAGCGGAAATTACCAGGCCTATGCCTACGATAGCATTTTCAATTGCGTTGATACCACCGCCGCTGTTTTCGTGACAGTAAACGATGCCTACATCAAAGCGTACAGCGGATCATTTACCAATCCAACCAAACTCTGCGATGGTAGTTCTGTAATCCTATACTCCTACTCTACCGCTCCAGTAAAATGGAATACCGGGGAGACATCGAGCAATATCGAAGTTACCAAAGCAGGCAAATATTTTGCCATTGCCAAATCTGTTAATGGTTGCGTGGACACCTCTGAAATCCTGGAAGTGATCAAGAGTTCAGTGAGTCGCCTCAAAATCAAGGCCAATTCAGACACTACGATTTGTTTAGGCGATTCTGCAGAACTCGAACTGACCACCAAATATGGATACAACAGCTTCTTTTGGAACCCCTATTACAGCATCTCAAAGACAATTAAAATTGGTGGATCTGGCAAAATCAATGTGTACGCATTGGATTCCGCCACCGGTTGTAGTATTGTATCCAACACAATCCAAGTCACCGTGCTTACCCCAAGCGCAGAAGCTTTGTGTATGGTAACCGTAGATAGCGCTACTGGCAAGAACAAGCTCATTTGGTCGGTGACCCCCAACAAGCGAACTGCCTTTTACAACATCTACCGCGAGTCGAACTTTGCTGGAGAATTTGACCTCATTGGCGATGCCGATTTAACAACTGCCGGCTCCTATTTAGATACGCAAGTCAATCCGAAGCAGCGACCTTTTACCTATTATATCCAAGCGATTGACTCTTGCAACAACTCAGATGATGTATCGCGTTACTTGGCACACACAACATTACACCTCACTGCAAACTTGGGTGTAAACGGCGAGAACAACTTAAACTGGTCTGATTACGTGGGTATTTATCCATTGAACACTTATATCATTTACAGAAGCAACAACGCGGGC
>CAJBVU010000335.1 GCA_903959115.1 uncultured Bacteroidota bacterium | reverse complement strand
GTAGCGGGGTACTTGGTTTAGAAATGAAAAAAGCGCCAGATATCTGGCGCCATTTCAGTTAAGCAAAATTAGTTAGCGTAATGTAGGTTTTTCCTGAGGATAGAAATTATCACTTCGACAATTCGGCCAATTTGGCTTCCACTTCTTCTTCTGCACCAGGCGTGTAACCTTGGTGGGTGAAAACCAACTTGCCATTTTTATCGTAAATGAATGTCATGGGTGGGTTGTTCACGTTCATCGCACGTGCCAAGTCCATGTTTTCATCCAAAATGATTTGATACTGCCAGTTTTCAGCCAACACTTTGGGTTTCACTTTCCGGCTGTTTCTTGCATCGTCGATGCTTACCGCAACCAATTTTACGTTGTATTTTGTTTGCCAATCGGCATAGTGTTCATCGATTGCTTGTAGCTCCTTGATACATGGACCACACCAGGTTGCCCAAAAAGAAACGATGGTAATTTTTCCTTTTTCTACGGTTGAGTTAAAGTTGATGGGGGCGCCATCGATATTTTTGACATTCACAGACGGTGCTTCTTGGGTGGCGTCTTGGCCAAATAGGCTAGGCGCGAAGGCCATTGCAGCGATTAAAAATGCGGTAAAGTGTTTTTTCATTGAGACAAAAGTATTCAAATATGGTGCCAAAGCGGATTTGATTTTTGTAAAATTCGTAACAGATTTATCCCTTTGGTAGTTGATTGTTAACTTCGCATCATGGAAAAGCCCAGTTTGCCCTCGGGAACGAGAGATTTTTCACCCAGTGTGATGCAGCGCAGAAAGTACATTTTATCTGTGATGGAAAGGGTGTTCGTTTCTCATGGATTTGGTGCGTTGGAAACGCCATCTCTGGAAAACCTTCGCACTTTGCAAGGTAAATACGGCAATGAGGGCGATCAGCTCCTGTTTAAAGTCCTGAATTCTGGCGATTTTTTGTCGAAGACGGATGCAGTATTGTTATCGTCGAAAGACAGCAAGGGCCTCACCCCCCAGATATCAGATCGCGGATTAAGGTACGATTTAACGGTTCCTTTGGCGCGTTTTGTAGTGATGAATCGCAACGAAATTGTTTTTCCATTTAAACGGTATCAGATGCAACCGGTTTGGCGGGCGGATCGACCTCAGAAGGGTAGGTATCGTGAGTTTTGGCAGTGCGATATTGATGTGGTGGGCGCCAATTCGGTGGTGTCGGAGGCGGAATTGGTGGAGATGTATCAGGAGGTTTTTGCGGACTTGGATTTGGGCGTGAAGATTCGCATCAATCATCGTGGGGTATTGGACGCTTTTATGGGTGTTTTAGGCACGCGAGAGAATTGGAATGCTTTTATGATCATCATTGATAAGGCCGATAAAATTGGCTTTGAGGGGGTGGCGAAGGAACTGGAGGAGAAGGGCCTGTCGATGGCGTTGAATGCCTGGAAATGGCTTTGGGATAGCAAATCGGTGAGTGGTAATTCGCGCAAGATCGACTTGATAAAGGGCACGGAATTTTTGCAATGCGATGCGTTGTTGAAGGGCTTGAATGAATTAGAATCGATTTTTGGATTGTTGGCGGATGCGGGTAATGTGGAATTGGATTTCACCTTGGCCAGGGGCTTGAGTTATTATACGGGCGCGGTGTTTGAGGTGGAGGCGATAGACGGCAGATTGCCATCGGATTTTAGATTGGGAAGCATTGGTGGGGGCGGTAGGTACGATAATCTGACGGGTGTTTTTGGTTTGAAGGATGTGTCGGGCGTGGGTGTGAGTTTTGGTTTGGACCGAGTTTACGATACGATGGAGGCTGCGGGTCTATTTGATGCGGTGATGGGAGTAGGCGGGGATACGTTGATTTGTGCGATGGACGATGCGTGTTTGGCGTTTGGGGCTGATGTGGCCCGCGCGCGTCGCGCGCGGGGCCTTACCGCAGAACTGTATCCGGGAACCCCAAAATTGAAAAAACAGTTGGATTATGCCAACGACAAAAAAATGGGCTTTGCCATCATTATTGGAAATGAAGAAATGCAAGCCAATCAATTGGCTTTGAAGAATTTAATAACGGGGGAACAAGTTAAGGGCTCGATGGATGAAATTGCTGCAATTGTAGCCAATGCCCAGTCGAAATAACAATAAAGACACTGAAATGAAACAATTTTATACATTGCAAGAGGCCATTGAGGCATTGGAATTGCCCGTGGAATTAACGCCTGAGGTTCGTGAACGGATGGATCGCAGTGTGGCATTTTTGCAATCATATTTAGACAATGCCACTTCACCCGTTTACGGTGTAAATACAGGTTTTGGTTCCTTGCAAAATGTTGAAATTTCCAGAGAGGATTTGAGTGCTCTGCAAGAAAATTTGCTGATTACCCACGCCGCAGGCGTGGGTAATCCCCTCAATATGCAACTGGTTCGTACCATGCTTTGGCTCAAAATGCTGAACATGAGTAAGGGGTATTCGGCCATCCGACCAGAAATCTTTGAACGCTTATCGGCCATGTACAACCAGCAATGGTATCCCGTGGTTACGGAGCAGGGTTCGCTTGGTGCCTCTGGCGACCTCGCACCCCTGTCGCAAATGGTGCTTCCGCTCATCGGGAAAGGCTTTTTGCGTCACCCCCAGCATGGTGAAATTTCTGGTGAGCAATGGCTGGCCCAAAACAATTGGCAACCGTTGCAACTCGGTCCCAAAGAAGCGCTTGGCCTCATCAATGGCACCCAGTTTATGTTGGCACATTCGGTGGAGGCTTACAGACGGATCCGACAGATATTCAAGCAGTTGCCGATCGTGAGTGCATTGAGTGTTGATGCATTTGATTGTAGGATGGATCCCTTTCAATCGCCCATTCATCGCGTAAGGCCTCATGCCGGACAGATTGCGGCGGCGGCAGAGATTCGCGCGATTTTGGAAGACTCACCCATCGCAAAGCAACCCAAAAAACAGGTGCAAGACCCTTATAGTTTCCGCTGTATTCCCCAGGTTCATGGTGCGTCTTACGATGCCTTGGATCATTGTTTAGATGTATGGGAAACGGAGTTGAATTCGGTGACCGATAATCCTAATGTGTTTGAGGAAGAGAACATCGTGTTGAGTGGTGGCAATTTTCACGGACAGCCGTTGGCGCTGACGTTGGATTACGCCGCGTTGGCGCTGTCGGAGTTGGGCAGTATCAGCGAGCGCAGAACGTATTTGTTGGTGAGTGGACAGCGGGGCTTATCGCCATATTTGGCCGATGGTGCGGGTTTGGATAGTGGTTATATGATTGCGCAGTACAGTGCGGCGGCATTGGCATCGCAGAACAAGCAGTTGTGTACACCGGCTTCGGTGGATAGCATCATGAGTTCGAACGGACAGGAGGATCACGTGAGTATGGGGGCGAATGCGGCAACCAAGTTGTTGCGTGTTATTGAGAACGTAGAGAACATTTTGGCGGTGGAATGGTTGTGTGGGGTAGCGGCATTGAAGCAGCGGGATTTGTCAACGGCACCGGCTTTGCAGCAGGGTGTTGATGCGTTTTCCAAGGCTTACGAGATCGACCACAAAACCCAACCGATGCAGGAATTGATCGCCTGTGCCAAGGGGTGGTTATTTCCCAAGATGGGGTGATATTTGCCGTTGTATTTGAATGGAAAATTTAATAGCATTTGTTTCTTTTTCGCTGTTTATTGGAATTATTTTATGCCCTATACTTTTGTTAATCAAAATAAACAAGACAAAAATCAGGTTTAAATTTATTGCTTATTTGACAATTGGTTTAATTCTAAATGCAATTATTGTAGTTGTATTTGCATGGTGGAGTTATACTTCTGATTTAATTTTACTTGAACATTATGGGTATGATATTGACGGAATGAATGAAACTGAATTTTATGCCCGAGTGCAAGTCCTTCTGGATGCAATCGAATCCCAGGCAGACCATTGGTTTGAAGTGCTCGATATCGATGTCGAAACAGCACGTCAAGGCAATGTACTCAATCTGACCTTTGAAAATGGTCATCAGG
>CAJBVU010000334.1 GCA_903959115.1 uncultured Bacteroidota bacterium | reverse complement strand
CAATATCAAACACACGGTCATACTTGTTGTAACCATTCATCTCACCACAAGCAGCCTTCAAGTTCTTTTCGCTATAGCTATCGTCACCAGTTGACAAACCATTGGCGAAACGGAACTGATATTTCTGAGCCCAGATTTTAAGAGTCACTGACCAAATGCCATTGCCCATATCTTTCAACTTGATTTTGTTAAACTTCCACTCAGTTTGAGCTGTATCCATGTAAGGCTGGAAATTACCCGCAACCCAAACACCATCAGCAGAAACAATCGTATCAGACATATCAACAGAGAAAGTTACGTTCAACAATGCACCCAACTTAGGAATTGTGTAAACTGTATCACCTGTAATTGCACCATTGGTATAGTTCAAATTAAAAGTACGGTTAGGGCCTTTGATGATCCAGTTACCCGCAGCACCCGCTGTAGCACCCCACTCGTAAGAACCAGTCTTAACTTGAGGATACTTCGCAGTCCAAATACCATCATCTGCTTTTACATCGCCACGAAGACCACTGTCGTTGGCTACGAAATCAGACCAGCTAGAGAAATTACCTTTGAACTTAACATTAGATAATTTGAAAGAATTCTGATAATTACCGTCTACTACCATGAAGGTAACATCACGCTTGTACTTAGGAACTGTAGCACAAGTATCAGTTTTGCTGAAACAATTCAAAGGGTTTACAACACCCGCACCAGACACAGTAAATGATCTGTCGGGGGACACAGACTCCCAACCAGACTTACCATTTACGTACTTGAAACTGTAACTTCCATCAGGAACAAATTTCACCAACGTGTAAACCGTTCCAACTTGAGTACATTTCGCAGTGTCGTTTCCTGGATTCCAATCACCAGCCATTCCAGCCGCTTTTTGGTAGTTACCCGCAACGCGAACACCATCCGCAGAAACATCTTCGTTTTTCATTTCCACTTGGAAAACCACACGCTGAGTTCCAGCCTTAGGAGCAGCACAGTCACCTGTCATGTCGTTGAAACAATAAACGTCCAACACCTGATCCGTAGTTCCAGTTGTCAATTTACGATCAGACGACTCATCGGGCATACCCCAAGCGTCACCATTAATGTACTTGTACGAATAGCTAGTGCTCGCCTTCAACGTCAATTGAATTGAATACACATAACCCGAACCAGTGGCAGTTAATGTGTTACCTGTTGCACCAGGCGTCCAGTTACTACCAATTCCAGCATCAGCCTGCAAGTCACCCGCAATGCGAATTCCTTTTGGACCTACCGCTACATTCTGCATGTTTACCCTAAAGGTAACCTTCACAGTCTGCGCAATGGCCGCACTCGATAGTGCAACCAAGGCAATAAGAGAGTAAATTTTTTTCATCTTTATGTTAATTTTATATTTCCGCCGTAAAGATAAATAAAAAAGTGTCAAAGTGACAATAACCTTTTTCTAAAAAATTTCCACTTTCTTTGTATACTAGATGTTAAAACCCATTAAAGCCTTATTTCTTACTGCATTATTTACAGTAATCATCCCGAATATCTCAGCGTATAATCGGCTAATGCCCCCCCGAAAAAACGTATACCACATTACCCCTCCCCATTGGTATGTCGGCTTTCAAAACCCAAACTTAGAAATTATTTTACACGCAGAGAACATTCAACAGTTCAAAATTTCTCTAGCACCCTACCCAGGAGTTTTCATGGATACCGTGAAACCGAGTGCCAACAACGATGTTTGCTATATTCGACTAAATATCCAACCCAACACCGCCGCTGGGATTCTCACATTTAACATCGAACCCAAAGAAAAACGCAGTAAAGCACTTAGTAGCTATACCCTCAACTACGAACTCAAAGCCAAACGCAGCAAAGAACAACAAGCGGCAGGTCTTACGCCGAACGATGTCACTTACCTCATCTTTCCCGATCGGTTTTGCAATGGAGAGAACGACAACGACAATGAGAATATGCAATACCGCGTGAAAGTGGATCGCGGCGGATTAAAGTCGAGGCATGGCGGCGATCTCGCAGGCGTAAAATCGAAATTGGATTACCTCAAAGACCTGGGTGTTACCGCATTGTGGCTAAACCCCGTTCAGACGAACGACCAACCCGAAGAGAGTTTCCACGGTTATGCCATCACAGACAATTACGAAATCGATCCGCGATTTGGCAGTAATAAAGAATACATCGAGCTCTGCAGCGAAATGAAACGCAAAGGACTCAAAATGGTCATGGACATTATCCCTAACCATGTGGGCGATAAACATTGGATGAACCAATACTTCGATACGGGCTGGTTTAACTACAAAGACACCTACGTTCAGACCAATTTCCGCGCTCCTACCGTGGCCGATCCTCATGCCGCTCCTTCAGAACGCGCACTAAACGTTGATGGCTGGTTTGTTACTACGATGCCAGATTACAATCAGAAAAACCCACACATCGCCACCTATCTCGATCAACTATATCTATGGTGGATTGAAGTGGCCAATCTTTCGGGCTATCGTATCGACACCTATCCTTACCCCGACCAAAACTACATGAATCATTTGATGGATGTGCTGCTATCGGAATACCCCTACCTCACCATTTTTGGCGAAACCTGGGTCAACCACACCACCACCCAAGCCACCTTCGTCAAGAACAACATCAAAGGATTTGAAAAGAACAAACTCCCCGGCGTTACCGATTTTTCGATGTGCTGGGCCTTTCAAGAAGCGTGTTCTAAGCCATTTGGATGGACGGAAGGGCTAAACCGCGTGTACATCACACAGAGCGAAGATTTCTTGTACCAAGACCCTTATAAGAATTGTACTTTCTTGGATAACCACGATATTTCTCGATTCTATTCGATCGCCAACGAAGACATCGACGCATGGAAGAGAGGCATCACTTTATTGCTAACCACCAGAGGATTGCCCTGTATTTATTATGGTACTGAAATTTTGATGACGGGAAAAACGGAAAAATCCGATGCGTATGTTCGATTCGATTTTCCTGGCGGATGGCCCGGCGATCCCGTGAATAAGTTTACACCCAAAGGACGCACATCGAAAGAGAATGAGGCCTGGAAATGGATGCAGACACTCAACAAAGCGCGAGTGAGTTACCCCGCATTAGGCATCGGCCAAACCACCCAATATTCAGGTATCAACGGAGTCTATACTTATTTCCGACATACCGAAACCCAACGCATGATGATCGTTTTAAGTCAAGCCGAATCCTCAACTGAAATTGCGATGTCGCGCTTTGCCGAAATGACCCAAGGTTATACTAAACTCAAGAATATTCAAACGGGGGAAGTGACGCCGATCAAGGAAAAATTGACCTTGGCGCCAAAGGGAAGTTATGTATTTGAGTTGATCAAATAAATCAAACCGACATCAGGGCCTTGAATTGGGCCAAGCGTCCGTTAAGTTCTTCACGAGTGATTGATGCCAATTTGGTGGTACCGAACTGTTCCACGCAGAAACTAGCCATGGCACTACCATATACGATAGCCATTTTCATTGCTTCAAAATCTGTACGACCTACGCTAGCCAAATAGCCAACGAAACCACCGGCAAACGTATCGCCAGCACCGGTTGGATCGAATACATCTTCTAGTGGTAATGCAGGGCAGAAGAAAATCTCATCGTTTCCGCCAAACAATAGCGCACCGTGTTCCCCTTTTTTGATGATTAAGGTATTAGGACCCATGGCACGAATCACGCGGGCGGCCTTTACCAAACTGTATTCACCGCTTAATTGACGCGCTTCTTCATCATTGATGGTAAGTACATCCACTTTCTTTAATACCGCTTTCAAATCATCCAAGGCGATATCCATCCAAAAGTTCATTGTATCCAACACAACCAATTTTGGCTTTTGCGTTAATCGCTCTAGGGTGGTCATTTGAACTTGTGGACTCAAATTACCGAGCATCACATAATCAGGTTGTTGCCAAGTTTGAGGAATAATTGGGTCAAAATCACCCAAAACATTGAGTTCAGTAACTAAGGTATCACGTGAATTCATGTCCATATGATACTTACCATGCCAGAAAAACGACTTTTCACCGGCTTTCACCTGCAAACCTTCGGTATCCACTCCACGACGTTTCAGATCGTCTACAAAGTCGAAATCAAAGTCCTCACCCACTACAGCAACCAACCCCACATTTTCATGCAAAAGGGTTGTGGCCAATGAGATATACGAGGCGGCTCCGCCAACAATTTTACCAGTACTACCAAAGGGAGTGTCGATTGCGTCGAACGCTACAGATCCAATAACAAGAAGGCTCATAAAGATATTTTAAAAAATTTCCACAAAGGTATTGAAATGAAAGTGGTTTCGTACTATTTTTGCATTCCGATTGAGACAAGGCTATGCATGAAAATGACAACCTTGTTACAATATAAACTCCTTGATAGCTCAGCTGGTTAGAGCAATTGACTGTTAATCAATAGGTCGCTGGTTCGAGTCCAGCTCAGGGAGCCAAACTAGACAAGGCGACAGAAATGTCGCCTTTTTTGTTTTCTATCAGATTTATTAAACTAGCCCAGACCCCACTTTCATGGAGCCCCTGATCTTTAAGAAAAATCTGTAAAATTGTTAAAACTGCTTCATCAACGGAAAATACTCCACCGATTGCACAAATTCATACAGTGGCAATGACTCCATCAGCTCTTTGGCCCGCGCTTCATCAACGTCTTTAAATACAATGACAGCGCCATTTCTCGTGGGGCGCAAAAAAAGATGCTCAATAAGCCCATCCGCTTTCCACGCAGAAATCACTTCCTGCTCGTGCTTGATGATCTCCTGAAAATTATCAGGTAAATTGTCGGTGGCAATCGTAAAGATTGCTAAAATATTGTTGTTCATCATTTTATATTATTGAATTATCATAGGATAGTCGTCATAGACTTTGTCTTTAGCGTTGCGAATCGTTGTGGGGTCTAGAAGATCCAAATTGTCTCTTGCAATTTCGTTGTTGAAAGCAAACCTAAGACAATTGCTTCACAAACCACAAATCTGTTTGGGGCGTTGATCCTAAAGGAAAATCATTCTCAATGCCAGAATTTACAAAACCGTGTTTTTCGTAAAACCCGCGCGCCCGGAAGTTGTATTCCCAAACCGATAAATACATCCGATCGTATCCCTTTCCTTTGGCAAACGCAACCGCGAAATTCATCAATTCATCAGCCACACCCATCCCGTGATATTCATGTAAAACATACAATCGAACCAACTCAACTGGGTTAAATGACTTCAACGCCTCTAAAGGACAACCATAAATAGTATTGATGCGCATATATCCTTTTACTATCCCCTGCTCCTCAAAAAAGTAAAAATTATCCGCGGGATCGTTTAGCTCCGATTCGCATTGGGACGTATTAAAATATCGCTCCAGCACCCCACGCATGTCTTCCTTGGTGCAAGTATTTCCAAAAGTATCCTCGAAAGTTTTTCGGCCAATCCGCTGCAAAAGCGCTACATCATTGGCATCTCCACGTCTAATCATCATTGTTTATCATTGCGAT
>CAJBVU010000333.1 GCA_903959115.1 uncultured Bacteroidota bacterium | reverse complement strand
GACCGTCCTCCCTTACATTACCTGGGAATAATACCCTTTGGTAACCAACATCCATGGTATCAGGAAATATGCTCAATACAGAAGGATTGTTCTTTAATTGCTCGTAATTCTCAGGCCACGTAAAAATATGATAGGGAATGATGTATTTGCCAGTTTTTTCAGCCGCTTTCTGAATCTGCTCGGCATTGGGTGGGAAGTTGAAATCGCCCAAGTTATTATCGGCTAAAAAGTCTTCGGTAATGGGCTCACGCATCAAAGCGAGATATCGTTTTTGCTGCTTTCCAACTCTAGGCAGAGGCTTGCCATTGATGTATATGTCACCCCCCACAATCGAAACTCGATCTCCAGGGACACCCACACAACGCTTTACATAGTTGTCTTTTTTGTCGATGGGAAGATTCAATTCCATTCCCGTCTCAGATTGTTTGTAATCGGAAATGCCGTCCGCATTGGCATCGTCGTCCGCAGGCCAATTGAATACAATAATATCGTTGTTTTTAATCGTATACCAACCCGGCAACCTCATGTAGGGCAATTCCAATAAGTCGGAATAGGCCTTTACGCCCATGATTTGTTTGGTTGACAGAACTGGGACAGATATGGGCGACATAGGAATTCGCATACCAATTTTTGCTCTGCTAACCACTAGGTAGTCGCCCACCATAAGGTTCGACTCCATAGATGGGGTAGGGATTTGATAAAGGTCGAAGTAAATGGCACGCATTCCACCAGCTACATAAGCTGCGAACAAAATCGCATCGCCCCATTCTCTCAGGCCGTTGTGCTTTGGTACATTTGCTTCCTTCCAATCGCGATCTCCTGCAGGACCATAATATTTAAGGTCTTTGAACGCCAATATTGGGAAATAAATAAAGCTAAATACAGTTCCAAACAGTTGTTGCCAGTAGCCATTTTTGCCAAAAGAACGCAATATGTCCAGCGTAATATTAAAGCTGAATAAGATGTTAACCCCTGGAATTACCATTCCAATCATATACCATTTGGGACGGCCTACGATTTTGATCCAATACCACCAACTAAGGATGGGAATCCATGCCATCACTGCCTTTTGACCGGCCGATTTGAACATTTTTGAAAGCCCCACACGGGTAAGTACAAAACAAATCACCCATAGGATGAGGAATAGGTTGGAATTAAAGCTCTCCATGATTTAGAATCAGTTTTCAAAGTTAAGTAAGTCGGACATACCAAACACGCCCGTTTTTCCAATCAACCATTCTGCTGCAATGATGGCTCCATTGGCAAACCCTTCACGATTTTTTGCCTCGTGTTCTAGTTTGATGCTATCTACTGCGCTTTCAAAACTTAGGATATGAGTTCCGGGGACATTGGGCAATCTTTCGGCATAAATGGGGAGAGTGAAATCTTTTGTTGAATTGCCATTAACTTTTGTTGATAGACTATCAACCAATTCCCAATTGTTAAGATTTGATGAAACTTGGATCACATTTTCGGCTAGCGTAATTGCTGTTCCGCTCGGCGCATCTTTCTTTTCTGTATGATGTATCTCACGGATATTACAATCGTAATTGTGTCCATTCATGATTTTGGTGAGCTGTTTACTCATTTCAAAAAACAGATTTACGCCCAAGCTAAAATTGGTTGCCGTAAACAAAGCGCCGTTGTGCTGTGCGCAATTTTGTTTTATTTGATCCAATTCTTTGTACCATCCCGTGGTTCCAACAACAACCGGGATTTGATTTAAAAAGCAGCTATTGATATGGTTTACAGCTAGCTCGGGGGAGCTGAATTCGATGGCGACATCCGCTTGTAAATGAGTATCGATAGAATAGGGGTTTTGAGAATCGTATTTTCCCACGATTTCATGGCCGCGTTCAAGAGCCAATCTTTCAATGATTTGACCCATTTTTCCATAGCCGATCAACAATATTTTCACAATACAAACCTAATGGATTTTCT
>CAJBVU010000332.1 GCA_903959115.1 uncultured Bacteroidota bacterium | reverse complement strand
CATGTTATTTTGTCTTTGATATTACAAAGATGACACGCATTTTTTTAAGCCACGGCAACATTTGTTACACAAGTTGTTTTTTACTGCCAAAAAAACGTAAAACATCCGCTTTGCCCATGTGGTATTTTCCCTCATTCAATTCAATTTGAATCGCAGTTAACTGTTTGATTTCGAAATCAGAAAAATCATCGCCAATGCTATCTGTTGAATAAAGCATGTCTATGTCTTTGGGTCCGCCGCTAGTGTTTTGCAGTTGATTTGGGTTGAAAACCTCCAAAATCACAGAGCCATTTGGTTTTAGCCAATGCTTAATTTTATAGTGTATGGATTTCCTTATTGTTGAAGGGAAATGAGCGTAAATGATAGCAATTACATCAAACGAATTTTCTGAATAGTCAACTTTAGTGGCATCTGCAATTTGATAATGGATTGTCACCGATTTCTCTTTGGCCAATGCCAACGCTTTCTTTTGACCTTCTTCGCTTAAATCAAATGCTTCAACCTCCCAATTTTGGGTCGCAGCAAATACCGCATTCCGGCCTTCCCCCTCGCAAATAAAAAGTATTCTTCCAGGCGTAATTCTAGATAGTTGTTCTTTCAAATATTCGTTCGGTGACGTGCCATAAGCAAATTCTTTCTCCGCATATCTATTGTTCCAATAATCGTTCATAGTTCTTTGTTAAGAGGTTAAATGTGATACGAAGTTGCTATAATAAAAGTGATACACACGGCAACATTTGTTACACAAGGATGATTTTGTTTCTTCCCAGTGTAACAAGTCCCTCAGCCTCCATCTGTTTCATTAAACGGGAAACCACTACCCGGGCAGTACCGAGTTCATTCGCTAGCTGTTCGTGAGTTATATGTAATGTTTGGTTATGGGTGATTTCACATTTCTTTTTTATCAAATCCAGCAATCGTTCATCGAGTTTTTTAAATGCAATGGCATTTACCACCTCCAAAAGTTCCTCGAATCTTAGATGATATAATCTAAAAATGTAATCCAACCATTCGGGGAATTCTTTGATCAGTATCCCTACCTTGTCGATGGGAATAAACAAAATCTCCGTTGTCTCCTCCGCGATGGCCTTCACCTTGCTAGTGTCTTGATGCAAACCACCCAAAAACGACATGATGCAGCTTTCGCCGGCTTTGATATAGTACAATAAGATTTCGCGACCATCTTCTTCTGTGCGCATCACCTTAATACTACCATTCGTTACGATGGGTATGGCCCTCACATATGCGTTTTCGTTTACTATGATTTCTCCTTCTGTGAATGTCTTGGTGAAACCTATGTCGGCAAGTTTTTCGCGAATTCTCGGTGAAGATTTGAATTCTATAATCTCAGACAATTCCATGGTTCAAAGTTAGTTGAAAACAAACTCTCGCTTCGTAAAATTGCTTTACGATAACGCGTTTATTAAGCATTAATTTAGATGCTGGTAATAATATGTCGTAGTATGATTTATATCATTTTTGTCTCATCAATTCGCCGTAATCTTTGAATAAGATAAAATCAAAATGAACCAAACACATATCCACTTGCTAATTACCCACTTGCCCATTTTTGGATCTATTTTGGGCGGAATTGTTATCGCTCATGGAATTTGGACAAAAAGCGACCAAACGAAAATTGCAGCCTATCATCTTTTTGTGATTTCTGCAATTGGTGCTGCGATCGCTTATTTTACTGGAGAAGGGGCTGAAGAAACAGTTGAAAAGATCCAAGGCGTTGCAGAAGCATCCATTAAGCAACATGAGGAATTTGCGCTTTTTGCCCTAATTTCTCTCATTGTTTTGGGCGTTGCATCACTTATTGGGGTGGTCTTGACATTGAGGAAATCGTCACAGGCTTCCGCGTTTGCAGTTGTTGTCATGTTTGTTTCACTCCTAAGCTTCGGCCTTGTTGCGAGGACCGGGTATCTAGGTGGGCAAATTCGACATACTGAAATCAACTCTACTATTAATCTGCCCGATTCAACACTAGAGGAAACCGAGGTTGATGATGAATAGCGGGGTGACTGAAATTGCAACAGGTCTTGATGATTTATAGGTTACTCTATAGAAACCAGATATCAAGAGTTTTGGTTGTTCTTAGCAACCGCCTTTACGAACAATACGTTTATAGATTGTTTTGCCATTGAGTTCTACACAATTTCCTGCAATAATCGGGTAAGAATACTTCGGTGCATGCGATACAAAATGACTTCGGATCATTATTTTGTCGTTCACCTTTAATCGATGTAAATACGTGAATTCATTGGCTGTATTAGAATTACTGACAGACTTTTCTGGACCAAAAGCAAGTATGTAATCCTCGTCATGAATCCTTATCATTAGGCCAAAACCCAGCATTGATCCAGGAGGAAGCGATAGAGAAGTAACAACGGCCTCTAAATTCGTATATTCGTTAATCGACTTTCGGATTTTAGCAGTACTAGCAAATACCTTTTTTCCTGCTGTTGATGTCTTCCAATGGTTGTACTTGATGCCACTCGGCGTTGCTTCCCATTTTTTTACTATGGCTTTCTTATCTGAGGCAGTCATGGGCTTTGAAGGCGAAGTGCTAGTGGTTTCCTTTTTATTGTCGCAATTTGAAATGACCAGCCCGACTGCCACCAGCAGTATTGTGACCCACGTGCAATGGATTTTTTTCATGATTTTTCTAGCAATTTTGGATTTTGTTATTCAATGTTAACACCTAATACGGATATATTCAAATATGGGCTTGGAGATTTCCCGCCGATATACGCGAACCGTGTGTATTAATCGATGATACTTGTAATTCGTAAATCTTCCGAAAATTGCGATCATTTAGAAATTGGAGTCCTAGCCCTCACCGAATTAAGGTTTGCCAATAATTATCGAAATAATTCTGACTTTTTTTGAATTGTATTGTTTAAATTCGATTTAAATTATGATTAAGAAACTTGAGTTAATACTGTGCATGTTTCTCATTTATACGGGGTTGCATGGTCAAGTTCAATTGCCCTACAGTACTCATTTTAGGGATGCCAACGCTAAAGCGACTGCGCAAAAACTGTGGACTGGTCCTTGGGATCAATCCTTACGTTGTGATGCATTGGATACGATGCGGTTTTTACCTACCTGCTGTAATTTCGAATATGTACCTTTTCTTGGCTTCAATCCTTACGACTTTTACTGCAAACACCGCAGTACCAAAAGTGGTGGAGATTACTTGGCGTTGATGCGCAACTATACTTGGAGTACGACCAAACAAACGATCTGTGATTCATTGGTTATCAAGAGCCCGAAAGTACAATTTTCTATTGATTCCATGCCAGTTTTGGCTTTGTTGGCGTCTAAGAACAATGTAAAAATGGACTATCAAAGCTGTCCTAAATGTGGGTTGTATACTATGCCTGACGCCACTATTTACAATGCCTTGGAAGTGACATTGGTAGATAGTGCTGAAACACCGTTGGGGTTCATCGATACCTTGGAAATGACAGATGGGTTTACCTGGCAATTTAGTGACCCAGCTCGTTTTAAAAGTTATACTTATCAGGGATTGGCTCGTTATAAAATGCGATTTTTGGGCGATGGGGACGTGGGTATCGATGAGGTGAAAATGTATCATTCACCGATGGTGTTTACAACTATTACGGCCAGTTGCAACGGGCGGGATGGCAAGATAACCATCGACTCAGTGAATGGGTTTACAGCACCGCTTACATACAAATGGTCTACGGGAGGTAAGAAGGCTTCAATGGATTCCCTGGTCCCCGGAAAGTACTCAGTGATCATCGAAGATTCTAAAGGACAGTTGGCAAAGCGAGAATGGTTGGTTGGGTCGGTGCTACAGTTAACCGTTGATTCATTAATGTCCATAGATACCGCAGGAATTCCCGGTGCTGTGTTTCTGGGATATGGAGGCGCCAAACCCATGAATTGGCTATGGACATCGCCCTTGGGCTTTAACTCGTCGAAAGAAAATCCCTCGTTTTTTCAAACTGCCAACTATCGCGTGACGGTGAAAGACAGTGTCGGCTGTATCGCCACAATGGTAATTGCGATGGGTGTTCGCTGTGATCAGGTAGTTACACCCCAAGCTTGGTCAGATACCCTTTGTGCCGGTGCTTATCCTACATACAATCTGTTATCTCCGTTTCCCTCGTTATCGGCCCGTTATTGGTCTACACCCAACAATACAAGTACTACGGAAGCCATCGCACCTGCTAAGGTTTGGCAAGGTTTGCTACAAGGTTGGAATACCCGATATGTTCGTTGGATGGATACGATCAATGGGTGCATAGGCAAAGCTGGTCAGTTCTCTGTATATGTTAGACAGCGCCCCGCCTCGCCCGTATCCAAAGATTGGTTTGACTGTCCGAGCAACCTAGGCTTCACCCATACTTGGGCAGAGACCCAGACCAATCATCGCTTGTATTGGCGACGTTTAACAGAAAACACATGGATGAATCATGGCTTACCTCAACTTACGTCCAATGAAACCAATGATCCCAAGGGGAGTTTTTTATGGGTGGGTAAATACAAAGACACAATTACGGGCTGTTTCAGTGACACAATGCTATCTTCCTATCGCGTCAAAATCATTTATGAGGCAGATTTGGATGGCACTAAATGGTATAGTTATGGATCAACCTCTACATTGCGGGCAAAGGGTTTGCCAAGCGGCGAGCTAAAGTCTTGGTCTGTCTCGTATGGTGGTCAATTTGAGATGGTTGGACCGGGGGGGGCGCTACATCCTTGCAATGGTAAAAAGGACTGTGTTAGCAGCGATTCGGTGCTAGTAGTTAGACATTCTACGATTCCTTGTTGGTCACCGCCTCAGGTTGTGAGTACGGTGGAGTTGTTGTCTGTGACGGGCGTATGTACATCGAAAAGCAAGTTGATAGATTCTGATACGGGTTACTACGAATGCTTTGGTACACAATTGCTGACGGGAGATACCTCGGCTTATGCGGTTGAAGGCGAGTCATTGAAATTGGTTGTGCCTACAACATCTGGCTATCATCAAGTTGACAATCCATTGCACATGGTGTATGGTAATTGTAATTTTTATTTGCCTTACGAGTGGCAGATTCGATGTAAAGATTCTACGCAGTGGTTGCCCCTAAAGTCGATATTGAAAACTGCTTTTTCAACGCAAACCGATACCAACGTAATTCAACTTTTGATTCCCAACGTGACCATCACCTTGGATCAATGTAAAGTTCGGTTGCGCATGGAGAGATGTGAGGGCGTTTGGAGTGAGTCAACGTCCCAAATGGTTAGTGTTTACCAAGTTACAGGTGAATATGTTGTTTTTCCAAATCCTACATTCGATGAGGTTGTTATTCGTCCATCAAGCAGCGATGAAGTTCGGATTTACAATGCTTATGGGCGATTGCAATTCAAAGGGCGTGCAAATGAAACCATTTCAACAAAGGCCTGGGACGACGGTGTTTATTGGGTACAATTGGAGAAGAAAAATGTATCTAAAACCATTTCCAAATTGGTGGTTTTGCACTAACTAACAATTGATTCCATGGGAGATAGGTAATCCATAGATGTTAATTATGAATGAATTTTTGATCGCTACTTTTAATAAGACAGAAGCATTTCAGTGTGAGCGTGATAACTATATTATTGCACTTTGTTTGATGAATTATG
>CAJBVU010000331.1 GCA_903959115.1 uncultured Bacteroidota bacterium | reverse complement strand
GGTTTGGTGAAAGGTGCAAGTAAGGGCGATGGGTTGGGCAATCAGTTTTTGGGAAATATCCGAAACACAAATGCCATTTTGCACGTTTTACGTTGCTTTGATGACGATAATATCATTCACGTGGATGGTTCAGTGAATCCAGTGCGCGACAAAGAGATTATTGATACAGAATTGCAGTTGAAGGACTTGGAATCACTCGAAAAGAATATTTCAAAGGTTTTTAAGCAAGCCAAAACAGGCGACAAAGATGCCTCGAAAATGTTGGAAGTGTGCGAAGCGTTCCAAGCCCATTTGTTGAAGGGTCAAAATGCGAGAACACTGGAAATGGAGCCAGAAAAAAGATTGTTTATTAAGGATTTGAATTTGCTAACCGACAAACCTGTGTTGTATGTGTGCAATGTAGATCCAGAGAGTGTGAATAATGGAAATGCCTACGTTGAAGCTGTGAAAACGGCTATCGCAGGTGAGAATGCCGGTTTGATTTTGATTTCAGCAGCCATTGAAGCAGAGATTGCGGATTTGGAGAGTTTCGAAGACAGACAAATGTTTCTCCTAGAAATGGGCTTGGAAAAAAGTGGGGTAGAAAAGTTAATTCATGCCGCCTATAAGTTGTTGAACTATATCACCTACTTCACCGTGGGAGTGAAAGAAGTTCGCGCTTGGACAATTACGGAAGGGACGAAAGCGCCTGGTGCAGCCGGAGAAATTCACTCTGATTTTGAAAAAGGGTTTATCCGCGCTGAGGTTATCGCCTATGAGGATTATATCCACTATGGTTCTGAAGCCGCCTGTAGGGAAGTTGGAAAACTCCGTGTAGAAGGGAAGGAATACACCGTGAAAGACGGAGACTGTATGCACTTCCGCTTTAACGTGTAATTAGAAATCTTCGGGATTACTGATTTTGTTTTCACTCACAAAGAGTGGGACCTCTCCGTATTTTACTTTGTATAATTTTTTGATGTACGACCAACAATGGGATTGAAAATCTCCAACGCGGTCGCGGATTTTCTGCGATCCAAGCGGCTTTCCGCCGCGCGCCACTTCACTAAATGACCGTCTCACGGGTTCGATGATTTGTTCGCTCAACATGTCGGCAAAATAATTGCCAGCCTTTGTGCATCGTTCAATCAATAATTGGGTCAGCTCTTCCTGGGCTTGTGCCTGTTCCTCCGCCGTGGGCAGTCGCTCCAAACTTTCCCATCGCAATTCATGCTCGCGAAACATTTTCGCTATCGATCGTTGAAATTTCTGTGCCGTGGCATCCATCTCCTGAAACTGCAATCGTATGGGCGATAATTCTGCAAATTTGGTTGTGATTTTAGCGCTTTTTTCCTTGGAAATCGCAATCATCATCCCGTTGAATTCATAGTGTAAATGCTTCACACCATAGACTTCCATCAATTGTTGCTTGTGGTAGGCCTGACGTTTTTCTTCTAAAATTTCAAACAAGTCGCGGGTCTTGGCTTGAGATTCATGGAACTCCAAAATCCGCTGATCCGTCATGATGTTCTGCGCGCGAATGGCCGTTAGTAAAACCATCGAATCGAGGTTGGTACATCGACTTAGTGCAACATAAACTTGGCCTGGTGCGAAACTCTTCCCTGCATCGATCATCGCTTTTTCAAAGGTCAAGCCCTGGCTCTTGTGCACGGTGATGGCCCATGCCAGACGAACGGGGAACTGCTCAAAACTGCCAACTTCTTCCTGTTCAACGGTTTCGCCGGTAGGGTTGTAGTTGTAGCGCAGATTTTTCCATGTTTCTCTTTCAATCTCCATGGCTGGCTTGCCATCGTTGCACTGAATAAAGATGGTATTGCCACCAATGTGAGTCACAGTGCCAATCTTGCCATTGTAATATCGTTTTTCGTAAGAGGTGTCGTTTTTGACAAACATCACCTGAGCGCCTTCTTTGAGTCGTAAAATCCCTTCGGTTGGGAAGCTGCCTTCGTTGAATTCGCCAGATACTTTTGCAACGTATTGTTTTTCAGCTACATCCAGCTTTGCCAATTCCTTTTCGTTGATCCCTTCCGCCTGCTTGTTGTGGGTGGTAAGTGTGATCCATCCGGGCTCTTTGGGTTGAAATTCGGTTTGAATTCGTTCCGCAAGATTTTCATAATCCCAACTCTCCATTTGGTTGGAGCGGATTTGGTTCAATAGGTTGATGAACTGCCTATCGCTCTGACGATAAATCGTTTTTAATTCGATGGTGATTAGTTCGAGACTTGGAAAAACCTTAGATGAGAAGAAAAATTCCGTGGCATAGTAATGATAAATCAGCCCGCGTTCATGTTCGGTAACAACGGGTGGTAGCTGCAATAAATCGCCAATCAGAAGTAATTGAACACCGCCGAAAGGTTTGGAACTGTTTCTGGCAAATCGAAGGGCTGTGTCTATCGCATCAAATAGATCCGCCCGAACCATGGAAATTTCATCAATTACCAGTAATTCAAGCGCTTGAAACAGGTCGCGTTTTACTTTCGGATAATGGAAATGCTCCCGAAGCATCGCTGTATTGTTGGCAACGTTCGGATCAACCGATTCGTTGGTGGGCACGTAGGCTCGGGTGGGAAGTCCAAACATACTGTGAATTGTGCTGCCTCCTGCATTGATTGCGGCGACACCGGTGGGGGCAACAACAACGGTTTTTTTCAGCGACTGAGACAGCAGGTTTTTTAGGAAGGTTGTTTTTCCCGTTCCCGCTTTTCCGGTTAAAAAAATGTGTTGTTGGGTATCGTTGACGAAGGAAAACGCCAAGGACGCCTCAGAACTGGTGTCGATCGAGAGGGGTTGCGTTGGGGTGATATTTCCTTTTTCAGTTGTCAATATTCGATGAGTGATTTTAAGGTCTGTGGCAAGCGCTCCCAAGGAAGAAAATGGTCTTCGAGGGTTTTAGCCAGAGGCACGGGCGTATCAAGGCTACCCAGTCTTTGAACGGGTGCGTCGAGGTCTTGGAAGCAGTGTTCGGAAATCCAAGCGGCGATGTCCGATGCGATGCTTCCGGTAAGCGTATCTTCCGTAAGTACCAGTACTTTTCCAGTAGCTTTTACTTGTGCGGCGACTTCTTCTTTGTCCCAAGGGATGAGGGTTCTTAAGTCAACGACACGACCGTTGAGGTTGTGTTCTTTGATGCAATCCAACGCTTTATGAACGCCCCAACCGTAGGTGACGATGCAAAAGTCGTCGCCATGATCATGGACGGTGGCTTTTCCTTCTTCAATAAGGTAGGGGGCGGCGGCTACGCCGCCGCTCACCGATCTATACAATAACTTATGCTCAAAAAATAACACAGGATTTGGATCCTCGATGGCACGCATCAATAAACCCTTTGCATCGGCGGGTGTGCTGGGATAGTATATTTTTAGACCGGGAACGTGGTAAAACCATGCCTCCGTACTCTGACTGTGAAAAGGACCGGCTTGCACGCCAGCGCCCGTTGGCATGCGAACAACCACATCGGCGGGCTGACCCCAACGGTAATGGCTCTTGGCTAAATTGTTCACAATTTGATTGTAACCGCACGTGACAAAATCCGCAAATTGCATTTCAACCACCGCTTTTTGTTTGGCGATGCTCAATCCATATCCCGCACCTAAAATTGAACTCTCGGTAATGGGTGTGTTTCTTACGCGGCCTTTACCAAATTTCTCCAGAAATCCGTCTGTGATTTTAAAAACACCACCATACTCTGCTACATCCTGACCCATAATCACAAGATTATCATGTCGTTCCATGCTCTGCTCCAATCCTTCCTTAATCGCATCTACCAATCGCAGGTCACGATCACTCTCTGGTGCGCTGACCGCACATTGGAAATCATCGGCAAATTCAAACGGCGCATACATATCGTTCATTTCTTCCGCCAAATCCGGAACCACTTCCTCCTCAGCAAAAGTGGCTTCTAGCCCCAATTCGATCTCTGCCAAAAACTCTTTTTTATATTGATCGATAATCGCATCGGATAAAATTCCCAATTCCCTCAAATAGGTTTCGTAATTGCTCAATGGGTCTTTCTTCCCCCATTCTTCAAATAAATGTGTGGGTACATATTTTACACCGCTGGCTTCTTCATGGCCCCTCATTCTAAAGGTAAGCGCTTCAAAAATGATCGGACGCGGGTTGTTTCTCAGTTCTTCCGCCCAATGCAAGGCGGTATGATACACTTCTAAAATGTTATTGCCATCCACTTGCACCGTCTCCATGCCATAGCCGATTCCCTTGTCGATGAATTGCTTACATCTAAACTGTTCGTTCGATGGCGTACTTAATCCATAGCCATTATTTTCGATCAAAAAGATCACCGGCAATTGCCAAACTGCGGCCACGTTTAGGGCTTCGTGAAAATCGCCTTCGGAGGTTCCGCCATCGCCAGAAAATGCGACAGAGATTTTTTTACGATGATTCAGAACATGAGAAAGGGAAACGCCATTGGCTACTCCCAACATGGCACCAAGGTGAGAAATCATCCCTACGATGGCGTACTCGTTGGTTCCAAAGTGAAAACTGCGCTCCCGGCCTTTGCTAAAGCCCGATTTCTTTCCTTGCCATTGGGCGAAAAGTTTGCCAAATGGAATTCCTCGTGTTGTAAAAACGCCCAAATTCCTATGCAAGGGCATGATATATTCATCGGGGTCTAAGGCCATTGTAAGGCCAACAGAAATCGCCTCTTGGCCAATGCCGCTGAACCATTTGCCCACTTTGCCCTGACGTAATAGCACGAGCATACGGTCTTCGATCAAACGCGGCTTTAACAAACCACGGTATAAACTCAGTAATTCGGCATCAGATAAATTCTTTCGATCGTACAGCATGCATTAATAAATAGGAGGTTCTATTTTTCAAATTTACATCGCAAAAGTGGCCTTAAATGCGGTCGGTCCCAATACTATGCGTATAAAACACAAAAATTTCCATTTTTCTTTGCAACCAATCGCAAATTGTGCGTCATAACCTCGAAGCTACTTGCTAAACAACAATGATATCATAGCCGGATGTATCAAAAAAGACAGACAGGCGCAGAAATCTCTCTATGAGAAATACGCTGCCAAAATGTTTGGATTTTGCTTGCGATACTCTAACAGCCGTGCTGATGCTCAGGATTTGTTACAGGATGGTTTCATTAAGGTCTTTGACAGTATTGCTACCCTGAATGACACTTCTCAATTGGAAGGTTGGATGACGCGTATCTTCATCAACTTAGCCATGTCGAGATTCAGAAAATCTGCACGCGGCCCCGTTATGGTGGAAGTGGTTGATGTTCTGGATGATACTTCCGGTGAAACCACAACCGTGGATGAACCAATGGAAGTCAATGAAGTGCTCGCCTGTTTGATGGAGCTCCCAGAGAAATATCGCATCGTGATTAACATGTATGCAATTGATAAACTCACTCACCAAGAAATTTCTGAAGTGTTGGGAACCAGCGTTTCGAACAGTAAGAGCCTTTTGTTTAGGGCCCGCGTGATGCTCAAAGATTTAGTTGAAAAACAAAGAAACAAGGACACTGGAAAACAGTAACAAACATATCGACAATTGGTTAAGCCAGCAGTTTGAGGATTTTACCCCGAATCCCGAACCTGCGCTATGGCAGTCGATAGATGCTTCCCTTGACCGCAAAGAACGTCAGCAAAAATTCATATGGTATTGGCTGGTTGCTGGCGTTCTGTCATTAGTGGTTGTGGGCTCGCTGTTTCAGTGGAATAAGATATCAAATAAGTCGGTTGTTGCCCCAAAAACGGTGGCACAAACTGGCACAGTAAAAATTACGGAGAAGTCGGAACTGGATCAAACAAAATCGTCTAATTTCTCTGATCAAAATGCTCCAATTCAGAATCCCGAATTACAATCAAATTTAGGATCTCAAACTAATCCTTTAGTTCAATCAAACGGAGTTACCCAAAATTCAAAGCCTTCGAAATACAATCCTTCTAGCAATTACATCAAGTCAGAAAATAGGCCTGACCCAATTCAAGCACCAGAATTTAATACCCCAAGTCCTGTTCAATTCGTAAATGAACATACTACCTACGAGATCCCTGCATTACTCGGTTTGAATCCATTTGGCATCGAATCCATGGAAACTGAAGGCGCGGTGAATCCCAATTCGGTGTCTCGCACATCAGCCGATCAGTTGGCATGGTCTAGCGACAAGAAATCAGATAAATTATTGG
>CAJBVU010000330.1 GCA_903959115.1 uncultured Bacteroidota bacterium | reverse complement strand
GTGCATCACTGCCCCACCGATCGCGATAAAATGATAATTCATGTGTTGAAAGAACGAAACTACCAACTTGGGGACTTCTTTCAAACAAAGCCGAGGAAAATTTGCTATTTTTGTAAAATATTTAATAGACCGGAATGAAAATCCTTGCTTGCATCAGTGTGGTTCCGGATACCACTACAAAAATCACTTTCGCCGAAAACAATACGCAGTTTAATACTGCCGGTGTTCAGTACATTTTAAATCCCTACGACGAATTGGCGGTTACCCGCGGATTAGAAATTGCCGAAGCCAATGGCGGCACGTTAACCATTGTACATGTAGGCAAAGCGGAAGCGGAGCCAGTGATTCGGAAAGCCTTGAGTATGGGGGCCAACGAAGCCATTCGCATCGATGCAGATCCAACAGACGCACAGTATGTGGCGGAGGAGATTGCAAAAATTGCGGTGGGTTACGACTTGATTTTGACGGGCAGAGAGAGCATCGACTATAATGGTGGTGTGGTTTGTGGCATGTTGGGGTCTTTGTTGGGAATCACTTCGATCAATGTGGTCACTCGCATTGATTACGCAGATGGCAAATTCTCGTTCGACCGCGACATTGATGGCGGCAGAGAGACGGTTAGTTGCGCTGGTCCTTGTGTAGCGAGTGCTCAGAAGGAATTGTGTGAACCGAGAATTCCAAATATGCGTGGTATCATGGCTGCACGGACAAAACCTTTGCAGGTATTGGCACCTCAGGCGGCTGCAAACTTCTCAAATTACGCATCCTACGAATTGCCGGTGGCAAAAACGGGTGTACGATTGATTGATGCGAGCGACGCAGGAAAACTCATCGATATTTTAAGAAACGAAGCCAAAGTCATTTAATATGTCAGTATTAGTATTTGCTGAAATCAGCGACGGAAAATTCAAGAAGGCCACTTACGAGGCGGTATCTTACGGCAGGCAGATTGCCGATATGTTAGGGAGCAAGGTTGTTGCGATTGCCATTGGCAATGGCGCGGATGCTTCGGAGTTGGGTGAATATGGTGCGCATTTGGTGAAGACCATTTCTACATCGGATTCATTCACGGCCGACGCGTATGCGGCGGCGGTGAATGCGAGCGCGAACGAAGTGAGCGCGAGCACGGTGATCATCAGCAACACCTACACCGGAAAATCATTGGCACCTAGATTGGCTCAATTGATGGGCGCTTCTTTGGCTACCAACGTGGTAAGTCTACCCGATACCAGTAACGGATTCCAAGTAAAACGCAGCGTATTCTCAGGAAAAGCCTTTGCTTTCGTGAACCTACAACGCGATAAAAAAGTAATTGCCATCACCCCAAACTCGTTTGAAATCAAATCGTTTGGCGAAAAGACTGTTGTTGAAGCGGCATCAACCCAATTGGGCTCAACCGGATTAAGCATCGACGCAGTCAACAAGGTAACAGGCAAAATTCCTTTGACCGAAGCCGAAGTCGTGGTGAGTGGCGGTCGTGGAATGAAAGGCCCAGAAAATTGGCATATGATTGAAGATTTGGCAACCGCTTTGGGCGCTGCCACCGCTTGCTCTAAACCCGTAAGCGATATGGATTGGAGACCCCACAGTGAACACGTAGGTCAGACCGGAATTACCATCAAACCAAACTTGTATATCGCCATTGGAATCTCTGGTGCCATTCAACATTTGGCCGGTGTAAGCTCTTCCAAAGTGATCGTAGCCATCAACAAAGACCCTGAAGCACCTTTCTTTAAGGCGGCAGATTACGGTATCGTTGGCGATGCGTTTGAAATTTTGCCTCAACTGATTGCGGCAGCTAAAAACTAATTCAAGGATCCAACGATGAGCGCCCGCGTAGAAATGGTAATTCGGAACATCGTTCCCGCCCATTCGCACGGAGCCTATACGCTTTATCTGAAAGAACTCAACGGGAATCGCATCCTGCCTATCATCATTGGTGGTTTTGAAGCCCAAGCCATTTCTATGGAATTGGAGGGGATGAAACCCAGTCGGCCCCTAACCCACGATTTGTTTACCTCCGCCCTCAAGGAGTTTGATATTACCGTTACTGAAATCAACATCGAACGACTTGATGAAGGGATTTACTTCGCCGGAATTACATGCCTATTCGTAAACGATGGCACCAGCAAATTGGTTGTCCTCGATGCTAGAACTAGCGATGCTATCGCTCTTGGAATCAAGTTCAGAGCGCCCATTTTCTGCATGGAATCGATTTTGTTGGAAGCCGCTTACAACGATGAACACATCGACGATGATGACATTGAATTGCCAGGTCAGCAAATTGATGATCTCGTTGAACCGACAGAAAAGACATCTATCCCCAGTGGATTTGCAAAATTGTCGTTGGAAGAATTAGAACTCATGCTAGACGATGCGATCAACGATGAAGATTATTCCAAGGCGGCAAAAATCCGTGATGAAATCAAAAGACGACAATAGTCGCACAATAAATATTTAATCCAGGTCTTCCCTATGGCTATTTACATCATCAACAATACAATTGTAGACGAAAACGCTCCGTTTTTCTCTCCCAAAAGTCGCGGCTACCGCTATGGCGATGGTTTCTTTGAAAGCTGTAAACTGTCTAACGGAAGAATCCTTCAGCTGCCATTGCATGGCGATAGAATTAGGAAATCAGCGCTGCTGCTCAAATTAAACCTCCCCACGTGGTGGGATGAAATTTCTTGGGAAACAACGGTGCTTAAAGCGTGTAAAGACGCCAATATCACCACAGCTAGAATCCGATTAACGATTTTTAGAGATGCTGAGGGTTTGTATACACCCAACGATTCAAACGTTTGTTTGGTTACCGAAATCAACGCGGAAACGGGCATCGGCCCCTACCAGTGGCAAGAAGAAGGCCTAAACATCGGCACCTACAAAGAGTTGGTAAAAAATAGCAACTATACCTCAACGTTAAAGACTTGCTCTGCACTCATTTACACTTTGGCTGGACTCTATGCAAAAGAGCATGGGCTCGACGATGTCGTGCTTTTTAACGAATACGGACGACCTTGCGAAAGCGTATCGTCTAACATTTTTGTTGTGAAAGGCGAATTCCTACTCACCCCGCCCATTTCTGAATATTGTATCGATGGCGTGATGCGCAAAGTGATTATGCAATTGGCCGATGCTTACGGTTACTCGTTGCAAGAACGACCGATCAGCGAAATCGACTTGAGTGCTTCTGAAGAAATCTTCACCACTTCTGCCACGCGCGGAATCAGCTGGGTAGCTGATTACCAGGGCAAGAAGTTGAAAAATACGGTGTCGCGCGTTTTATTCGAGCAACTCGTTAAATCGATTTGATTTAATCCGCCTGCAAGAAAGGATAGCGATAGTCGGTTGGTGGCACAAACGTCTCCTTAATGGTACGCTGACTCACCCAACGAAGCAAATTCACCTTCGCACCCGCTTTGTCGTTCGTTCCACTGCCTCTTCCACCACCAAAAGGTTGCTGACCTACCACCGCGCCTGTTGGCTTATCGTTGATGTAGAAGTTGCCCGCACTGTTTCTCAAAGCCCAGGTTGCATCGGTGATGGCCTGACGGTCTTGCGCCAAAACTGCCCCTGTTAACGCATATTCGCTGGTCTTGTCAACCACGTCAAACATATCATTCCATTCGGCATCGGCATAGACCCAAATCGTTACTACTGGACCAAAAATCTCCTCACACATGGTGCGATAATGCGCCGATGGGGCAATCAAAATGGTTGGATCGATGAAATAACCCTGACTCATGTCGCAATTTCCACCCCACAACACTTCTACCCCATCCGCTTTGGCTTGGTCGATGTAGCCCTTGATTTTATTGAAGGCGCGCTCATCAATCACCGCATTCACGAAGTTTGTAAAGTCTTCTGTAGGCCCTACTTTGATGGTCGGCATTTCTGTCAACAATTTTGCCTTAACCGCTGGCCACAAACTCTGAGGGATGTAAACGCGACTGGCGGCAGAGCATTTTTGTCCTTGAAACTCAAAAGAACCACGGATGATGGCGGTCACCAAAACATCCACATGGGCGCTGCTGTGAGCCAATATAAAATCTTTACCGCCAGTTTCTCCTACGATGCGGGGATAGCTGCGGTACTTGGCGATGTTGGTTCCGATGGTTTGCCAAATGTGTCTAAACACACCAGTACTTCCTGTAAAGTGGATCCCTGAAAAATCTTTGTGATTGAAAATCACATCGCCCGTTTCTGGTCCGTCTGCATATACCAAATTCACCACGCCATCGGGCAATCCGGCTTCTTTGAAGATGCGCATCAACACGTTGGCGCTATAAATCTGTGAATCGGCGGGTTTCCAAACAATCACGTTGCCCATCATGGCAGGTGCTGTTGGCAAATTCCCCGCGATTGCGGTAAAGTTAAATGGGGTTAAGGCGAAGATAAATCCTTCGAGCGGACGGTATTCCAAGCGATTCCAAATGCCTTTGGCGTTCGCAGGTGGCTGCTCATTGTAGATTTCGGCCATGTATTGCACGTTGAAGCGCAAGAAATCGACCATTTCGCAAATCGAATCGATCTCAGACTGGAATGCATTCTTGCTTTGGGCCAACATGGTTGATGCGTTGAGCACATAGCGGTATTTGGTGGCCATCAATTCGGCGGCTTTCAAGAATATGGCGGCGCGTTGCTCCCAAGGCATAGATTCCCACATGGGCTTGGCTGCGAGGGCGGCATCGATGGCTTGTTGCACGTGGCTGCCGTTACCTCTGTGGTACTGTCCGATTTTATGTTGGCGATCATGGGGCGGAAACAAATCATGAACATCACCCGTTCTCACTTCTTCTGCACCGATGTACATGGGAATGTCCTCTACTTTGCTGCGTGCGTCTTTCAGAGCAGCCTGCAAAGATTTGCGTTCGTTGCTTCCTGATGCATACTCATAAATGGGTTCGTTAATGGCTTGGGGGATGTGAAATGTTCCGTTCATGGTAATAATTGGTGCAAAAATACGACCTATTTATCGTCTTTTGCGTGATTAAGGTTTCGTTAATTGACAAACGGCTCATTATTGCGATGTAAATTTGTGTTGTGAAACGCCTCCTTTTTATTGCCTTGGCCTTTGTTTATTCAACGGCCCCCACACTAGTTCTTGCAAAACCCAAGCAGCCCAAAGCCCCAAAACACATCGTTCTGATCATCGGCGATGGCACTGGGCTGGCTCAATGGAGCGCATACAACGCCAAGAAAACACAGGGCAAAAACAGCATGGACAGTGCGGCCTCTGTATTCCGCGACTTTCCAATTTTTGGAATGAGTTTCACATCGAGTGCCAACAAATTCATCACCGACAGTGGTGCTGGCGGAACGGCATTATCGACCGGACAAAAAGCAAACAATTACATGGTGGGCATGGCCGCGGATAGTTCTAAGCCGCTGTCGCTGTCGGAAATCGCCCATTTGCGGGGAAAATCTACCGGTATTGCGGTCACTTGTGAGTTAACCCACGCCACGCCTGGCGCTTTTTTCGCCCATCAAACATCGCGTAAAATGATGAAAGAAATTGGCGATGATTTTCTCAACGGCATGAAATACAATCCGTTTGGGGTGTTGCAATATGGAGAACAATCGGGGGGAATCAACATGATGAAAACCCAAGATGGCAGTATTGATGTGGCCATCGGCGCTGGAAAAATGTACTTCGATACCCAGGCCCTGGTGCAGCGCGGTTACAGCGTAGGGTGCGGATATGGTTCGATGAAACAGTTGCAAAACCAAAACCGACGGGTGATATTTTATAACGACAGCGCTTACCCCCCAAAGGCCCACGAAGGCAGAAACAGTCAGGGACCCTTTTTGGCCGATGCCAGCGAAAGCATACTGAAAACGATGTTTGAAAATCCCTTGGGCAGTTTCACCATGATTGAGGGATCGCAAGTGGATTGGGCCGGACACGAAAACGACAGTGCCTACTTGTTGGCCGAGTTGGCTGATTTGGATGTAACGATTCAGCGCGTGTTGGCGATGGCGAAGGACAACAAGGAAACATTGATTGTGATCACTGCCGACCATGAAACCGGGGGCTTGAGTTTGGTGGGATGGGATAAAAAAGCCAAACAACCCGCCATGCATTTCTCTACCCATGAGCACACTGGTATTCCGGTACCAGTATTTGCTTACGGTCCGGGCGCTGAAGCCTTTGGTGGTTCCTATCAGAATACCCAAGTATTTTACAAAATCAAAGCTTTGCTTGAGCAACCCGACAAAAAGAAATAACTTGCAGCCATGAGCGGCACATCATTTGGCATCATCATTCCGGCGCGGTATGCGAGTACCCGATTTCCCGGCAAGCCCTTACAAGATTTGGGCGGCAAAACGATGATTGAGCGCGTGGTTGAGGCGGCGATGTTGGCCCATCCCGATGCGGGTGTGGCGGTGGCTACCGATGATGTGAGAATCGCTGAGCACATTCAATCCAAATGTGAGGTGGTGATGACGAGCGATTTGCATCCCAGCGGCACGGATCGATGTGCGGAAGCATTGACAAAATTGGGCTGGGACTGCGACGTAGTGGTGAATTTACAGGGCGATGAGCCATTCATCAAGCCGGAGCAGGTTGTGTTGTTGGTATCGGCGTTTGAGAATCCAAGAACGGAAATCGCCACGTTGAAGATTGCGATTCAGGAGGTGGAAGAAATTCAGAATCCGAATGTGGTGAAGGTGGTTTGTGATGTGAATGATCAGGCTTTGTATTTTTCGCGGTCGGCGATTCCATTTGATCGAAACGGAAAAATTGAGGGCTCAGGGATTCAGTATTATCGTCACATTGGGATGTATGCGTTCAGGGCCGAGGCATTGCGCACGGTGGCTAAATTATCGCCCAGTGCATTGGAAAAAACGGAGATGTTGGAGCAATTGCGGTGGTTGGAGAACGGGATGGGCATCGGGGTTAAAGAAACCTCATGGGCCTCCCCTGCCATTGACACACCTGAGGATGTGGCGAAGGCGCTGAGGTTTGTTTGAATTGGTAAAATTGGGTCACAGAACTTGAAAAGTTGAATTAACCCAGTTTGAAAAATGAGGTACTTACAATAGACCCAACGAATAAGAAATGAAATCT